>NZ_RCOD01000029.1:0-71701 GCF_004307505.1 Pseudomonas sp. Sample_11 | reverse complement strand
TTTCAAACGGGTGGGCCATGCTGACTCCTGCGCGCAGCAGGCTGCTGCGTCCGGCTCGGCATGGTAGCGCAGATGGCAGCGGGGGAGGTGGTTGGTGTCCTTGCTGATGCCATCGCTGGCAAGCCAGCTCCCACAGATCTTGCGCAAAACCTGTGGGAGCTGGCTTGCCAGCGATGAGGGATTATCAGGCGCCGACGATCCCACCATCCTCCCGGGTAATCGCCATCACCGAAGACCTTGGCTTGCCATTGGGCAGATGCTCGGGGAAGGTCGAACCGCCGTTCTCGCCGGGATGCTGAATCCCGACAAACAGGGTTTTCTGATCCGGCGAGAAGCTGATTCCGGTCACTTCACAACCCACCGGCCCGACCATGAAACGGCGAATCTCACCGGTCGCAGGATCGGCGCAGAGCATCTGGTTGTTGCCCATGCCGGCGAAGTCGCCAGCATTGCTCGAATCGCCGTCGGTGAGAATCCACAGGCGTCCGGCCTTGTCGAAACCCAGACCGTCGGGGCTGTTGAACATGTTCTGCGGGGTAATGTTGGATGAGCCACCTTTCGGCGTCCCGGCATGCACGCCCGGATTGCCGGCGACCACAAACAGATCCCAGGCAAACGTCTTCGAGGCGTGATCGTTGCGGTCGGTACGCCAGCGCAGAATCTGCCCGTAAACGTTCTTCTCGCGCGGGTTCGGCCCGCCCACCGGTTGGCCGTCTTCACCGCGCTTGGCGTTGTTGGTCAGGGTGCAATAAACCTGGCCGTCCTTGGGACTGACGACGATCCACTCCGGACGGTCCATGCGCGTTGCGCCAACCACGCTGGCGGCAAGGCGCGCGTGGATCAGCACTTCGGCCTGATCGGCAAACCCGCTGCTGGCGTCGATGCCGTTCTTGCCGTGTGTCAGTTCGATCCACTGGCCCTGGCCTTTCGGGTGATCAGGGTTGCCGTCGCCGGCATCGAATTTGGCTACATACAAAGTGCCGTGATCGAGGATGTCGCGGTTGGCTTTCTGATTGCGATGGTTGATGCGGTCGCGGCTGACGAATTTGTAAATGAACTCGCCACGCTCGTCGTCGCCCATGTACACCACAGCGCGACCATCGTCGGTCTCGGCCAGCGCGGCGTTTTCATGTTTGAAGCGGCCCAGCGCGGTGCGTTTGACCGGAGTCGATTGCGGATCGAATGGATCGATCTCGACCACCCAGCCGTGACGGTTGAGCTCGTTAGGGTTCTTGGCCATGTCGAAGCGCGGGTCGTGCGGGTGCCAGTTGATGTCCTTGCTGCTGGCGACAACGCCGTAGCGCTTTTGCGCGGCATCGAACTGCTGCTGGGCGTTGCTGCTGCCGAAGCAGTCGGTGAAGTTTTCTTCGCATGTCAGGTAGGTGCCCCACGGCGTCTTGCCGTTGGCGCAGTTCTGGAAGGTGCCGAGGACTTTCTTACCGTGCTTGTCGGCAGCGGTTTTCATCAAGTCGTGGCCGCGGGCCGGACCGCTGATGCGCAGCGGCGAGTTACCGTGAATCCGACGGTTGTAGCGCGAGCCCTGGACGAATTGCCACTGGCCGTTCTTGCGCTGCACTTCGATCACCGACACGCCTTCGCAGGCCAATGCCTTGCGCACATCCTCAGCCGACTGCGGCATGCCGCCATGCGGATACAGGTAGCGATAGTTGGTGTATTCGTTGTTGATCGCCATCAGCGCGCGGTTCTTGTCGTCCGGGAAGGCGAACAGGCTCATGCCGTCGTTGTTGTCGCCGAACTGCACTTCCTGTGCGGCAGCGGTGCCGTTACCGCTCGGATCGAAGGCCGGGCCGTTCTTGTGCAACGGCTGGCCCCAACTGATCAGCACCGAAGACTTGTAGCCCTTGGGCAGGCTGATGGCGTCGGTGGTCGCCGCCGGGATGCTCTCGAAACCGAGCAGACGGCTGTTGCCGGCGCTGACGCTGGCCGCCATGACGCTGCGGCTCAGCAGGTTGCCGCCGAGGAACATCGCCGCGCCGCACAAGGCTCCGGCGCTGATGAAACCGCGACGGCTGAGGCCGACCATTTTTTCCAGATCAGTGGATTGGTTTTCTTCTAATAGGCTCACATCAGGCTCCCTGCTTGGTTATGGGCAACACCTTAATGCGGGTCGATGACGCTTTTGTGGCAGGGACAAATCAGAGCGGCGTGCCGATCAGCACGTTGGACGGCGCGCATTGCACCTGCACCGCAGACCCCACGGCGAGTTGCTGGTTGCGCAAGTGCAGCGGTTCGGCCAAGGCGCAAAGTGTCTGGCCGTTGGGCAGGGAAATGCGCACCTCGCTGGGACCGTCCTCGGCATCGAGGATGGCTTCGATGGTGCCGCGCAGGACATTGTGTCCGGGCGTGGCCGGCTGATCGGTGCCGAGCAGTTCAAGCCAGCCAGCCTTGATCAGCGCCATGACTTCGGTACCGATCTGCAATTCCAGATGCACGGTGCTGTCGTGGGTGATCTGTGCCTCCAGAGCAATGCCTTCGGCCAGTTCGAGGTGGATCAGATCGTTGCGCCCCTGCGCCTGAATCGCTGCCACCGTGCCATGCAGTTGATTGCGCGCGCTGGTCCTGAGCATCAGCCGCCCGAGCAGGTCGAGATCACTGGCGTCTTCCGCCGCTTCCAGCACCTGCGCCTGCAATGCCTGCAATTTCTGATACAGGCGCAGCACCCGCTCGCCCTCGCTGGACAGTCTGGCGCCGCCACCACCCTTGCCACCCACCACGCGCTCGACCAAGGGTTTCTGCGCCAGGTTGTTCAACTCATCGATCGCATCCCATGCCGCCTTGTAACTGAGCCCCGCGCTCTTCGCCGCGCGGGTGATCGAGCCTTGCTCGGCGATGTGTTGCAGCAGGGCAATGCGCTGCGGGCGGCGGACAATGTGCTGGGACAGCAGGGTGGGCAGGGACATGGCAGAACGCTTCTGGCTCGGGCGATGAGAGGGACGTTGGCCACTTGCAACGCATGAGTCAAGCCGAACACGGTCTTCTGTAGGAGCTGCGGCACGCTGCGATCTTTTGATCGTGTTTTTTACAATCAAAAGATCGCAGCGTGCCGCAGCTCCTACAGGGCTATGTCTCGTCTTCAAGAGCCTGGCTTCGGCGTCCGGGCCAGGCAATACACATCAACCCGCGCCGCACCTGCATTCATCAACAACCGCGCCAGCGCTTGAGCGGTCGCGCCCGTGGTCAGAACATCATCCACCAGCGCGAAATGGCGGCCGCTTAGCTCTGCATCAGGCGCCAGCGCAAAGGCATTGCGCAAATTGCGCTTGCGCGCCTTGGCATCGAGATCCTGTTGAGCATCGGTGTCGATGACTCGCCGCAGCAGCTGTTCTTCGCACGGCAAACCCAGCGAAACACTCAACCAGCGCGCGAGCATCGCCGCCTGATTGAATCCTCGCCGACGCAGGCGTTTATTCGCCAGTGGTACCGGTAGCAGCACATCGGGGCGCGGCAGGTCCTCGGCGAAGCGATGCTGCAGGTATTGGCCGAGAACGTCGGCGAGCAGGTGACCAAACGGCCATTTCGCGTTGTGTTTAAACCGTGTAATCAGACTGTCCACGGGGAAGCCATAAACCCAGGGCACGGCAACCTGTTCGAAGGCCGGAGGCTCTAGCAGGCACTCGCCGCAAGTCAGGCCATCCGCCGCCAGCGGCAAAGCGCAGGTCTGGCAGTGACTGCCGAGCCAGGGCAATTCGGTTTCGCAGGCCACGCACATTGGCATGTGCTTCTGCGGGCTCATCGCAAAGCAAACAGGTCTGTACGTTTTTTAAACAGATGTAAACCGGTCCCTGGTATTGCGGTTGACAGCGCATCGCTCTTCCTTAAATATGCCGAACATCCGTGTAGCGCCTGTGGGTATTCCGTTTCCCCCGGCGCCAGCCAAGCATAACCAAGGAATTGCCCATGAGCGCGAGCACCACTGCCACCCTGCGTCACGATTGGTCTCTGGCCGAAGTCAAAGCACTCTTCGTACAGCCATTCAACGACTTGCTGTTCCAGGCGCAAACGGTGCACCGCGCACATTTCAACGCCAACCGCGTGCAGGTCTCGACACTGCTGTCGATCAAGACGGGCGCCTGCCCGGAAGACTGCAAGTACTGCCCGCAGTCCGGGCACTACAACACCGGTCTGGAAAAAGAAAAACTGATGGAAGTGCAGAAGGTCCTCGAAGAGGCGGCCCGCGCCAAAGCCATTGGTTCTACGCGATTCTGCATGGGCGCGGCGTGGAAACATCCGTCGGCCAAAGACATGCCGTATGTGTTGAAGATGGTTGAAGGGGTGAAAGCCTTGGGCCTGGAAACCTGCATGACTCTCGGCCGTCTCGATCAGGAGCAGACCGAGGCGCTGGCCAAGGCCGGTCTCGATTACTACAACCACAACCTCGACACCTCGCCGGAGTTCTACGGCAGCATCATCACCACCCGCACTTACAGCGAACGTCTGCAGACGCTGGCTTACGTGCGTGAGTCGGGGATGAAAATCTGCTCCGGCGGCATTCTCGGCATGGGCGAATCGCTGGACGATCGCGCCAATCTACTGATCCAGTTGGCCAACCTGCCGGAGCACCCGGAGTCGGTGCCGATCAACATGCTGGTGAAAGTCGCCGGCACGCCGCTGGAAAACGCCGAAGACATCGACCCGTTCGACTTTATCCGCATGCTCGCCGTGGCGCGCATCCTCATGCCGCAATCCCACGTACGTCTGTCGGCCGGTCGCGAAGCGATGAACGAGCAGATGCAGGCCCTGGCATTTTTCGCCGGCGCCAACTCGATTTTCTACGGCGACAAATTGCTCACCACCGCCAACCCGCAGGCGGACAAGGACATGCAATTGTTCGCGCGCCTCGGTATCCAGCCGGAAGCTCGCGAAGAGCACTCCGATGAGGTTCATCAGGCTGCGATTGAGCAGGCACTGGTGGAGCAGAAAAGTAGCGAGCAGTTCTACAACGCTGCGGTGTAATAAACCGCGCGATTGCCCTGAAGGAATGCAAAACCCCTGTGGGAGCGAGCCTGCTCGCGAAAGCGGTTTGGCCGCCAACATCCCTGTTGGATGTGACACCCATTCGCGAGCAGGCTCGCTCCCACAGGGGATCTGTGTCATTTGAAAATCGAGGCCTGCATGTCATTCGATCTCGCCGCACGCCTTGCTGCCCGTCGTGCCGACAACCTCTACCGGCAGCGTCCGCTGCTCGACTCGCCGCAAGGCCCGCAAGTCGTGGTCGACGGCCAACCGCTGCTCGCTTTCTGCAACAACGACTATCTGGGCCTGGCCAATCATCCGCAGGTGATCGAAGCCTGGCGCGCCGGTGCCGAGCGCTGGGGTGTCGGCGGTGGCGCGTCGCATCTGGTGATCGGCCACAGCAGCCCGCATCACGCGCTGGAAGAAGCACTCGCCGAACTGACCGGACGCCCGCGTGCGCTACTGTTCACCACTGGCTATATGGCCAACCTCGGCGCGGTCACCGCGCTGGTCGGGCAGGGCGATACGGTGCTCGAAGACCGGCTCAATCACGCCTCGTTGCTGGACGCGGGCCTGTTGTCCGGCGCGCGTTTCAATCGCTATCTGCACAACGACGCCGAGAGTCTGGCCAAGCGCCTGGAGAAAGCCGCTGGTAATACGCTGGTGGTGACCGATGGCGTATTCAGCATGGACGGTGACATCGCCGACCTGCCGGCGCTGGCCCGCGCGGCCAAGACCAAAGGCGCGTGGCTGATGGTCGACGATGCGCATGGCTTCGGCCCGTTGGGCGCCAACGGTGGCGGCATCGTCGAGCATTTCGGCTTGAGCCAGGACGATGTGCCGGTGCTGGTCGGCACTCTCGGTAAAGCCTTCGGCACCGCCGGGGCCTTTGTCGCCGGCAGCGAAGAGTTGATCGAAAGCCTGATCCAGTTCGCCCGCCCGTATATCTACACCACCAGCCAACCACCGGCGCTGGCCTGCGCGACGCTGAAAAGCCTCGAGCTGTTATGCAGCGAACACTGGCGCCGTGAACACTTGCAGACGCTGATTCGCCAGTTCCGCCACGGCGCCGAGCAGATCGGACTGGAGCTGATGGACAGCTTCACGCCGATCCAGCCGATCATGATTGGCGATGCCGGCCGCGCGGTGCGGCTCTCGCAAATGCTCCGCGAGCGCGGCTTGATGGTGACCGCGATCCGTCCACCGACCGTGCCGGCCGGCAGCGCGCGACTGCGCGTCACGCTGACCGCCGCCCACAGCGAGGCGCAGGTGCAACAGTTGCTGGAAGGGCTGGCAGATTGTTTTGCCCGATTGTCATTGGAGCCAGGCCATGCGTAATCGTCTGATCCTGCTGCCCGGCTGGGGCCTTGGCGTGTCGCCGCTGGAGCCGCTGGCCGGAGCATTGCGTGGCCTCGACGAACATCTGCAAGTCGAGATCGAACCGCTGCCGGAGCTGGATTCCGCTGACCTTGAAGACTGGCTCGACGAACTCGATGCGCGCATTCCGCAGGAAGTCTGGCTCGGTGGCTGGTCGCTGGGCGGCATGCTCGCGTCTGAGTTGGCGGCTCGACGCGGCGAGGCGTGCTGCGGGGTGCTGACGCTGGCGAGCAACCCTGCGTTTGTCGCCCACGAACAGTGGCCGAACGCGATGCCTGGCGAGACGTTCGATGCGTTTCTTGCCGGTTGCCAGGCCGATCCGCGTACCACGCTTAAGCGCTTCGCTCTGCTATGTGCGCAAGGTTCGCCAGACCCGCGTGGCTTGTCGCGGTTGCTGCTCGGTGGCGCGCCGGCAACCGCGCCGGCCGTGCTGATGGCGGGTCTGGAGCTACTCGCGCAACTGGATACGCGCCAGGCGTTGCAGGGGTTTCGCGGCCCGCAGTTTCATCTGTTCGGCGGGCAGGACGCGCTGGTTCCGGCGGAAGCGGCCGGCGCATTGTTCGCGCTATTGCCGGATATCGAAATTGGTCTGATCGAACAGGCCAGCCATGCTTTTCTGCTGGAAGACCCGCACGGAGTCGCGGGCGCGATCCAGGCTTTTCTACATGAGTGCGCTGATGACTGACCTGTCCCTTGTGCTGCCTGGGGGCTTGCCCGACAAGCGCCAGGTGGCGGCGTCTTTTTCTCGCGCTGCGGCCAGTTACGACAGTGTCGCGGAGTTTCAGCGTGACGTCGGCACGCAGCTGCTTGAGCGTTTGCCTGGGAGTTTCATGCCGTCGCGGTGGCTCGATCTCGGTTGCGGCACCGGCTATTTCACTCGTGCGCTGGCCTCGCGTTTCACCCAGGGCAGCGGTGTCGCGCTGGACATTGCCGAGGGCATGCTCAAGCACGCACGGCCGTTGGGTGGCGCTGAGCATTTCATTGCTGGCGATGCCGAACGGCTGCCGTTGCAGGATGCGAGCGTCGATCTGATTTTCTCCAGTCTCGCGGTGCAATGGTGCGCCGACTTCGAGGCGGTGCTCAGCGAAGCCATGCGCGTGCTGAAACCGGGCGGGATTTTTGCCTTTGCTAGTCTGTGTACAGGGACGCTGTTCGAGTTGCGTGAGAGTTGGCAGCAGGTCGACGGGTTGGTGCACGTCAATCGCTTCCGCGAGTTCGCCCGCTATGAACAGTTATGTGCCGGCAGTGGCATGCGCACTGTGACTCTGGAAAATCAGCAGCACGTGTTGCATTACCCGGATGTGCGCAGCCTGACTCACGAGCTGAAAGCGCTGGGCGCACACAATCTGAATCCCGGGCGGCCGGGCGGTTTGACAGGGCGGGCGCGGATTCTCGGGCTGATCGAAGCGTACGAGCGGTTCCGTCAGGCGTCGGGGCTGCCGGCAACGTATCAGGTGGTGTACGCCGTGTTGGAGAAACCTCTATGAGCGCAGCCTATTTCATCACCGGTACCGACACCGATGTCGGCAAGACCACGGTTGCTGCCGGATTGCTCCATGCGGCGCGTACGGCTGGCTTGAGCACGGCGGCGGGCAAACCGGTGGCTTCCGGGTGCGACGTCACGCCCAAAGGCTTGCGTAACTCCGATGCCTTGGCGCTGCTGGCCGAATGTTCCTTGCCGCTGACTTATCAACAGGTCAACCCGGTGGCGTTCGAGCCAGCGATCGCTCCGCATCTGGCGGCGCGCGAAGCGGGTGTGGCGCTGACGGTGCAATCGCTGCTGGCGCCGATGCGCGGGATTCTGGCGATGAACGCCGATTTCACCCTGATCGAAGGCGCGGGCGGCTGGCGGGTGCCGTTGGCGGATCAGGACAATCTCTCGGACCTGGCGATTGCGCTGAAGCTGCCGGTGATTCTGGTGGTGGGCGTGAGGCTGGGGTGCATCAGTCATGCGTTGCTGACCGCCGAGGCGATTGCCCGAGATGGCCTGCAATTGGCGGGGTGGGTGGCCAACATTATCGATCCGAAAACTTCGCGGCTGGAGGAGAACCTTGCGACCCTGGCTGAGCGCATCCCCGCGCCGTGCCTGGGTCGCGTGCCGAAACTCAAGGTGTTGAGCGCCGAAGCGGTGGCCGAGCATTTGCAACTGGATTTGCTCGATTAAGTTTCTCGCTATGAACAGGCACTGTGCCATTAGTGTTTCTGACGGGTGTTTTGCTGGCGCGTCTGCTTCAATGGCGAGCATTGATCCTTTGCAGGGATGAGAGTGACTATGGAAATCTCCGGCAACACAGCTTTTTATGCGGGGCTGAGCTCGATTCAGTCCGGGCAGAACCGCGTCGATCAGGCCGCCAGCCAGATCGCCAACAACACTATCGAACGTTCGGTGACCAGCCAGTCGTCCGAAGTGCAGGTCAATCGCCTGCGCGGCGTGGATCGCGCACAAGAATCGGATCTGACGAGCAATATCGTCGAGCTGTCGCAGGGCAAGATCCAGGCAGAGCTGGGTGTGAAGGTGGCCAAGGCTTCCGACGAAGTGCTCGGGACGATCATCGATACCTTTGCCTGAATGAGTTTGTTCTAGATACCGAAACGCCGCGCCCTGTCGCGGCGTTTTTCGTTTAAGTCCTTCTTGCTCAACTAATCTTTTTTACAACGCCCGTGGCTTAAGTGAAGTCGCGGCGATTTCCAGTTTCCGGCATTTGGATAATGTGATGACGAACGGCAAAAGAACGATGCTTGACAAGATTTCGGCGTAAACGTATGTTTCAAACAACTGTTTGACCGTCACAACAACTCAACACGGTCGTTCATTCCCGGTTACATCAGCAGAGGTTTATCGCTATGCCTGACTACAAGGCCCCCTTGCGTGATATTCGCTTCGTTCGTGACGAGCTGCTCGGCTACGAAGCGCACTATCAGAGCCTGCCAGCGTGCGCAGACGCCACGCCGGACATGGTTGACGCCATCCTCGAGGAAGGCGCCAAGTTTTGTGAGCAGGTACTGGCGCCGCTGAACCGCGTGGGCGACATCGAAGGTTGCACTTGGAGCGAGTCCGGCGTGAAAACCCCGACTGGCTTCAAAGAGGCGTACAAGCAATTCGTCGAAGGTGGCTGGCCAAGCCTGGCCCACGACGTTGAGCACGGCGGCCAAGGTCTGCCTGAGTCGCTGGGCCTGGCGGTCAGCGAAATGGTCGGCGAAGCCAACTGGTCGTGGGGCATGTACCCAGGCCTGTCGCACGGTGCGATGAACACCATCTCCGAGCACGGCACCCCTGAGCAGCAGCAAGCCTATCTGACCAAACTGGTCTCCGGCGAATGGACCGGCACCATGTGCCTGACCGAACCGCACTGCGGCACCGACCTGGGCATGCTGCGCACCAAGGCCGAGCCTCAGGCCGACGGTTCCTACAAAGTTTCCGGCACCAAGATCTTCATCTCGGCCGGCGAGCACGACATGGCCGACAACATCGTCCACATCGTACTGGCGCGTCTGCCCGATGCTCCGGCTGGCACCAAAGGCATCTCGCTGTTCATCGTTCCAAAGTTCCTGCCAAACGCCGATGGCACCATTGGCGCGCGCAACGCAGTGAGCTGCGGTTCGCTGGAACACAAGATGGGCATCCACGGCAACGCCACCTGCGTGATGAACTTCGACGGCGCCACCGGTTACCTGATCGGCCCGGCGAACAAAGGTCTGAACTGCATGTTCACCTTTATGAACACCGCTCGCCTCGGTACCGCACTGCAAGGTCTGGCTCACGCCGAAATCGGCTTCCAGGGCGGTCTGAAATACGCTCGTGATCGCCTGCAAATGCGCTCGCTGACTGGCCCGAAAGCGCCGGACAAAGCCGCTGACCCGATCATCGTCCACCCGGACGTGCGCCGCATGCTGTTGACCATGAAGGCGTTCGCCGAAGGCAACCGCGCGATGGTGTACTTCACTGCGAAGCAGGTCGACATCGTCAAATACGGCGTCGATGAAGAAGAGAAGAAGAAGGCCGATGCACTGCTGGCATTCATGACCCCGATCGCCAAAGCGTTCATGACCGAAGTCGGTTTCGAAGCCGCCAACCACGGCGTGCAGATCTACGGCGGCCACGGCTTCATCGCCGAGTGGGGCATGGAGCAGAACGTTCGCGACAGCCGCATTTCGATGCTGTACGAAGGCACCACCGGCATCCAGGCCCTCGACCTGCTCGGCCGCAAAGTGCTGATGACTCAAGGCGAAGCTTTGAAAGGCTTCACCAAGATCGTCCACAAGTTCTGCCAGACCAACGAAGGCAACGAAGCCGTCCAGGAATTCGTCGCGCCGCTGGCTGCACTGAACAAGGAATGGGGCGAGCTGACCATGAAGGTCGGTATGGCCGCCATGAAAGACCGCGAAGAAGTCGGCGCGGCCTCCGTGGACTACCTGATGTACTCCGGTTATGCCTGCCTGGCCTACTTCTGGGCGGACATGGCGCGTCTGGCTGCGGAAAAACTGGCCGCCGGCACCAGCGACGAGGCCTTCTACACCGCCAAGCTGCAAACCGCGCGCTTCTACTTCCAGCGCATCCTGCCGCGTACCCGTACGCACGTGGCCACTATGCTGTCGGGTGCTGGCAACCTGATGGACATGAAAGAAGAAGACTTCGCGCTGGGCTACTAAGCCTTAACGCAGTCTGACGAAAACCGCTGCTCCCGTTAGGGGGCAGCGGTTTTTTTATTGGCGGATCGCTCAGATAGTCGAGCTTCCGGCCGTTATAGAGACCGTGTGTGATCTGGATCACATTGTGTGGGCTTGGCCGCACTTTGCAGGCACAATGCCATCTCTTTGCTATGACGGGTCGGAGCTTACCCTTGCCGCGTTCTTCCGCTGTACGTTTCAGCCATTTCCTGCCATCACTGCTGTTATTGCTTGCGGGGCTGGCGGCTGCGTACGTCAAAGACCTCAGCGTGTTTTTCACATCGCTGTTCAACGTTCTGCCGACATTGGTTCTGCTCCTCGGTGGCGCGTATTGCGCGGTGTATCGACGTCAGCGCGAACTGTTTCTGATGCTCACGGTGTACATCGCCTACTTTCTGCTGGACACCCAGACCGACTTTTACCGCGACAACGGCAAGGTCCGCGAAGACGCTGCGGTGGTGTTTCATCTGGTCTGCCTGTTGTTGCCTCTGTTGTTCGGGCTGTTCGCGGCGTGGCAGGAGCGTACCCATCTGTTTCAGGACATGGTCGCGCGCTTTGCCGTGCTGCTGGCATTTGGCAGCGTAGCGCTGGGACTGGAGCAAAGTTACCCACAGGCGCTACTGCTGTGGCTCTCGGAGATCCGCTGGCCGGCGCTGCACGGCGCGTGGATGAGTCTGATCCAGTTGTCCTATCCAGTGTTCATCTCGGCCTTCCTGCTGCTGGCCTGGCAATACTGGCGCAACCCGCGTCCGTTGCACGCGGCGCAACTGGTCGGCTTGCTCGGGGTGTTCTGGATGTTGCCGAAGACCTTCATTCTGCCGTTCACCCTGAACATCATGTGCAGTCAGGTGATGCTGATGATCGCCGCAGCGGTTGCACATGAGGCCTATCAAATGGCCTTCCGCGACGAGCTCACCGGTCTGCCGGGACGACGTGCGCTCAACGAACGCATGCAGCGACTGGGGCGCAACTATGTGCTGGCGATGAGCGACGTCGATCACTTCAAGAAATTCAACGACACCCACGGCCACGATGTCGGTGATCAGGTGCTGCGGCTGGTCGCCAGCAAACTGTCGAAAATCAGCGGTGGCGGTAGGGCGTATCGCTACGGCGGTGAGGAATTTGCCTTGGTGTTCGCAGGGAAGACCCTTGAGGAGTGCATGCCGCACCTGGAAGTGATCCGTGAATCGATTGCGTCTTACAGCATTCAGTTACGCAACCAGGAAAACCGCCCGCAGGATGATCAGCAAGGTCGCCAGCGCCGTAGCGGTTCCGGGGCTTCGGCGGTGTCGGTGACGGTGAGTATCGGCGTCGCCGAACGTGTCGAGCAGCGCACCCCTGAAGAAGTGCTCAAGTCCGCCGACCAGGCGTTGTACAGCGCCAAGGGTGCCGGGCGTAACTGCGTCATGGCATTCGGGCAGAACCGCCGTGGCGCGGTGCGCATGGACGCTGCTGCGGGTTGAGTGATGACGGCGCATTCAGCGCCTGCACAGTGATTGTCGCGCGTGGTGGCCAGCAGTAGGTTGGAGGAATCTGCTGACGGAGAAGCCACCATGCCCGAGTACAAAGCTCCCCTGCGCGACATGCGCTTTCTGATCGATCACGTCTTCGACTTCCACTCCAGCTACGCCAGTCTCGGCGCGCATGACGCCAGCCCGGACATGATCAGCGCGATCCTCGAAGAAGGCGCGAAGTTCTGCGAGAACGTGCTGGCCCCGCTCAATCGCAGCGGCGATGAAGAGGGCTGCCATTTCGACAACGGCGTGGTGACAACGCCTACAGGCTTCAAGCAGGCCTTCGCACAATATGTCGAGGGCGGCTGGCACGGTTTGGCGGCTGATCCCGCTTACGGTGGCCAAGGGTTGCCTAGCTCGCTGGGGCTGGTGATCAGCGAAATGGTCGGTTCCAGTAACACGTCCTGGGGCATGTACCCGGGCCTGACCCATGGCGCGATGTCGGCGATTCACGCTCACGGCACCGCCGAACAGAAAGACACCTACCTGAGCAAACTCACCGCCGGCCAGTGGACCGGCACCATGTGCCTGACCGAAGCCCACTGCGGCACCGATCTGGGCATCATCAAGACCCGCGCGGTGCCACGGGCCGACGGCAGCTACGCGATCACCGGCAGCAAGATTTTCATCTCCGCTGGCGAGCATGACCTGAGCGACAACATCATCCATCTGGTCCTGGCCAAGCTGCCGGACGCACCGGCCGGAACCAAGGGCATTTCCCTGTTTATCGTGCCCAAGTTTCTGCCCGATGCAGCAGGCGAAGCGGGTGAGCGCAACGGCGTTTCCTGTGGCTCGATCGAGCACAAGATGGGCATCAAGGCTTCTGCTACGTGCGTGCTGAATTTCGATGCCGCCACGGGTTACTTGATCGGCGAGCCGAACAAGGGCCTCAACTGCATGTTCACCATGATGAACCACGCGCGGCTTGGTACTGGCATGCAGGGGCTGTGTCTGGGCGAGGCGAGTTTTCAGGGTGCGATCAAGTACGCCAACGACCGCCTGCAGATGCGCGCCCTGACCGGCGCCAAGGCCCCGGAAAAACCTGCCGATCCGATCATCGTCCACCCCGATGTGCGGCGCATGTTGCTGACCATGAAAGCCTTCAACGAAGGCAACCGCGCGCTGACCTATTTCACCGCGCAGATGCTCGATGTCGCGCACCTGAGCAGCGACGCCGAGGCGCGTCAGGAAGCCGAAGACCTGTTGGCGTTCCTCACGCCGATCTGCAAGGCGTTCATGACCGACACCGGGCTGGAAGTGACCAATCACGGCATGCAGGTATTCGGCGGCCACGGCTTCATTCGTGAGTGGGGCATGGAGCAACTGGTGCGCGATTGCCGGATTGCGCCGATCTACGAAGGCACCAATGGCATTCAAGCGCTCGACCTGCTTGGGCGCAAGGTGCTGGGCAGTCAGGGCAAGCTGCTGCGCGGCTTTACCAAAATCGTCCACAAGTTCTGCGCAGCGAACGCCGACCACGCGCAATTGGGCGGCTTCGTCGCGCAACTCAACGGGCTCAATCAACAGTGGGGCGACCTGACCATGAAGGTCGGCATGGCCGCCATGAAGAACCCGGACGAAGTCGGCGCCGCATCGGTGGATTACCTGATGTACAGCGGCTACATCATCCTGGGCTACCTGTGGCTGCGCATGGCGTCGGTTGCGCAGGCACAGCTGGAGGCGGGCGAGGGTGAAGCTGATTTCCTCAAGGGCAAACTGGCGACGTGCGAGTTCTACTTCAAGCGTTTGTTGCCGCGTACGGCTGCGCATCAGGCAGCGATCGAGGCGGGCAGTGATTGTTTAATGAATTTGCCGGCGCAGGCGTTTGCTTTGTAGGGCAGATCGAAAGATCGCGGCGATCTTTTTCCGGTGACTAAAAATAACAAATCAGTCACCGGTTGACCCTATGTGTCGCAAAAGTTGTTGAGGTACACTCCGGATCAACGAAAACATCATTCCACGAACCACCTGTTTAGATCTTGCGAGGTTTGCCATGGCTGACTACAAAGCGCCGCTGCGCGATATGCGCTTCGTCCTCAATGAAGTGTTCGAAGTCGCCAAACTCTGGGCCGAGCTGCCGGCGCTGGCCGAGACCGTCGATGCCGAAACCGTTGAAGCGATTCTCGAAGAGGCCGGCAAGGTCACCAGCAAAAGCATCGCGCCACTGAGCCGTGCCGCTGACGAGGAAGGTTGCCATTGGGCGGACGGTGCCGTCACCACCCCGGCCGGTTTCCCACAGGCTTATCAGACTTATGCCGAAGGCGGCTGGGTCGGCGTCGGCGGTGATCCGGCCTACGGCGGCATGGGCATGCCCAAAGCCGTGTCGGCGCAGGTCGAAGAAATGGTCAACTCCGCCAGCCTCGCGTTCGGTCTGTATCCGATGCTGACCGCCGGCGCCTGCCTGTCGATCAATGCGCATGCCAGCGAAGAACTGAAAGCTGCGTACCTGCCGAACATGTACGCCGGCATCTGGGCCGGCTCCATGTGCCTGACCGAGCCGCACGCCGGCACCGATCTGGGGATCATTCGCACCAAAGCCGAACCTCAGGCCGACGGTTCCTACAAGGTCAGCGGCACCAAGATCTTCATCACCGGCGGCGAGCACGACCTCACCGAAAACATCATTCACCTGGTACTGGCCAAGCTGCCTGACGCCCCGGCCGGTCCAAAAGGTATTTCGCTGTTCCTGGTGCCGAAGTTCATGGTCAATGCCGACGGCAGCCTCGGTGCGCGTAACCCGGCCAACTGTGGCTCGATCGAGCACAAGATGGGCATTCAGGCCTCGGCGACCTGCGTGATGAACTTCGACGAAGCCGTGGGTTATCTGGTCGGCGAGCCGAACAAAGGCCTGGCGGCGATGTTCACCATGATGAACTACGAGCGCCTGGGTGTTGGTATTCAAGGCCTGGCCACGGGCGAGCGCTCTTATCAGAACGCTGTTGAATATGCGCGCGATCGTCTGCAGAGCCGTTCGCCGACCGGCGCGCAGAACAAGGACAAAGTCGCCGACCCGATCATCGTCCACCCGGACGTGCGACGCATGCTGCTGACCATGAAAGCCTCGAACGAAGGCGGCCGTGCGTTCTCCACGTATGTGGCGATGCAACTGGACACCGCCAAGTTCAGTGAAGACGCGACCACCCGCAAGCGCGCGGAAGATCTGGTGGCGTTGCTGACGCCGGTAGCGAAAGCCTTTCTGACCGACCTGGGTCTGGAAACCACTGTCCACGGCCAGCAGATTTTCGGCGGCCACGGCTACATCCGCGAGTGGGGCCAGGAGCAACTGGTGCGTGACGTGCGCATCACCCAGATCTACGAAGGCACCAACGGTATCCAGGCGCTGGACCTGGTCGGGCGCAAGATCGTTGGCAGCGGCGGCGCGTTCTACCAGTTGTTCGCTGACGAGATCCGCCATTTCACCGCAACCGCCAGTGCCGATCTGGGCGAGTTCACCAAGCCGTTGAACGATGCCGTCGACACCCTCGACGAGCTGACCGCGTGGCTGCTGGACCGGGCGAAAAACAATCCGAACGAAATCGGCGCGGCCTCGGTCGAATATTTGCAAGCGTTCGGATACACCGCTTACGCCTACATGTGGGCGTTGATGGCCAAAGCCTCGCTGGGCAAGGAAGCGCAAGATGATTTCTATGCGAGCAAGCTGGGCACCGCACGCTTCTATTTCGCCCGTTTGCTGCCGCGTATCCACTCGTTGAGCGCGTCGGTCAAGGCCGGTAGCGAATCGCTGTTCCTGCTGGATGCGGCACAGTTTTGATCCTGTAGACGTCATGTAAGCATTTGCTTACGTGACGTGCTGCTGTTCTCCCATATCCGTATATTGGATCCACGGCTAATCTACATTTCATGGACGTCGCGCAGGAAGCGCAAAGTAAACAACACGGACACGTAGGATTCTGCCAGGGTGGCGGAGTGAAATGGATGTCAGGGAAACAGTCTGCAAAGCCCCGCTTCGGCGGGGTTTTCTTTTGCCTGAAGAAAAGTTTCAGGCGAGCGGATCGAGAGCCGGCTTCATTTCGCGATCGATCACCTCTTCAAGCAATGTCCGCAGCAATGCCAACGAGGCCTGCTGGCGTTGCACATCTCGGCACACCAGGCCAACTTGCAACGGTACCCGTGGCTCGCTTAGCGGTTTCCACAGCAGATCGGCATCGTCGTATTCCTTTTGCGAACGTCCCGGCAGCACCGTCGCCAGCCGGGTGTGCGGCAGGCTGTCGAGAATCCCCAGCATATTGTTCAGCTCGGCCTGCACCTGCGGGCGTCGACCGAGGCTGGTCAGTTGTGCCTGCCAGATCTGCCGGATCTGAAACTCCTCACCGAGCAGCAGCATTGGCAGCTCAGCAGCCTGGCGCATCGAGACCTTCTTGAACTCGCGCAAGGGATGGTCTGCCGGGATCACCAGCGTCAGTTCATCTTCGTACAGCAACACGCCGTGCAGACCGGGTTGGCGCGGCGGCAGATAGCTGATGCCGATGTCCAGCGAACCATTGAGCAGACGCCGTTCGATTTCCAGCCCGGTCAGTTCATAGATTTGTACCACCAGATGCGGCTGCGCCTTGCGCACACGCTCGAGCATTTGCGGCACGAGGCTGGTGTGCACCGTTTGCAGCACACCGATCGCCAGGGTGCGCAATGCCTGACCCTTGAAATTGCCCAACGCGTCGCGCGCCCGCTGCAAGCCATCGAGCAGCGGCAACGCGTGGTTGTACAGCGTGTGCGCAGCGAGGGTCGGCAGCAGGCGTTTACTGCTGCGTTCGAACAGGGTGACTTCGAGATTCTGCTCCAACTGACGGATCTGTTGCGACAGCGCCGGTTGCGAGATCGACAAGCGCTCAGCCGCACGGCCGACGTGGCCTTCTTCGTAGACCGCGACGAAATAACGCAGTTGTTTGAAATCCATAAGTAGCGCTTATCGAAATGGCTGAAAAATCGAAATGGCCTGAAGCCGTTTGCGCGCCTAGTCTAACCGCATTCACAAGGCTTGCAGGGCCAGAAAGCGTGACGAATTCCATTTGCTACGTTAGTGCTTACATAGGCAGTTCAAAAAACCTCAAGCGAGGTTTTTCCGCATGAATCTGTTCAGTTTACGGCGCCAGACGCCGAGTCTGGATGACCTCACCTTCGAGGCGGGGCCATCCACTATGACCGATCACCTCAATGCCCAACGCCTGATGCCCAGTGGCGAGCGGCCGCATCAAGTGTTCGTTCGCGGCCAGGGTTCCTGGCTGTGGGACAGCAACGATCGCGCCTACCTCGACTTTTCCCAGGCCGGCGGCGCCAACAGCCTTGGCCACAGCCCTACGGCGCTGGTCAAAGCCATCGCCAATCAGGCCCAGGCGCTGATCAATCCCGGCTGCAATCTGCAAAATCGCGGCATGCTCAGCCTCGCCGAGCGTCTGTGCGCCAGCACGTCCAGCGATCAGGCCTACCTGCTCAACAGTGGCGCCGAGGCTTGTGAGGCGGCAATCAAACTGGCGCGCAAATGGGGGCAGCTGCATCGCGGTGGCGCTTCGCGGATCATCGTGGCGCAGCAGGGTTGCCATGGCCGCAGTCTGGCGACGGTCGATCGAGTGCCATTCAACGACCTGCCGGCGCTGCATGCGGCGGTTGATGCGCAGACCTTGGCAATCATGCTGGAGCCGATCCAGAGCGATGCCGGGGTCATCCCGGCGACCGAGCACTACCTCAAAGGGGTCGAACGACTGTGCCGTGAACTGGGCATTCTGCTGATTCTCGACGAAGTGCAGACTGGCATCGGCCGCTGCGGCAGCTTGCTCGCCGAACAGTCCTACGGTATTCGCGCCGATATCGTCGTGCTCGGCAAAGGCCTCGGCGGCGGCTTGCCGCTGGCGGCCTTGCTGGCGCGAGGCAAGGCCTGCTGCTTTGCCACCGGCGAGCTGAGCGGCCCCCATCACGGCAACGCCTTGATCACGGCGGCCGGTCTGGTAGTGCTCGACAGCATCCATGACCGCAGCTTCCTCCAGCAGGTCAACGACAACGGCCAGCACCTGCGCGAAGGTCTGTCACGACTGGCGTACCGCTACGGCCACGGCGAATTGCGCGGCCAAGGCCTGTTCCATGGGCTGACGCTGTCCGACGAGTGCGCCGACGCCGTCGTCCATGCCGCACTGCACGAAGGCCTGATATTGAACGCCGCGCAGCCTGACTGCCTGCGCTTCACCCCCGCCCTCACTGTCAGCAAAGCCAACATCGACGAAATGCTCCTGCGCCTGGGCCGCGCCTTCTCGCGAGTGCGCACCGCCCAAGTGCAATGTCGCAAGGGCATTGCCGTCTGAGCTGAGCAGCCCCAACCGATTACCCGAACCGTCTCGCGGTATAACGCACGCCCCACGCCTGATTCTTTTGGCGTGGGGCGTTTTTTTTGTGATGCTGGCGATCAAATAGCAAGCGTAATGAACCCTGACTAACGGCGCAGGTCGATTAGCTTGTATGGCTCAAGTGAGCCAACCCCCATTGAGGAGCTGCCCCATGGATTTCATTCGTATCATCATCGCTATTCTGTTGCCGCCACTGGGCGTGTTTCTGCAGGTCGGGTTTGGCGGGGCGTTCTGGCTGAACATTCTGCTGACGTTGTGCGGCTACATTCCGGGGATCGTGCATGCGGTGTATATCATCGCCAAGCGTTGAGTCCAGCGGCGTCTGATCAATAGCTATCGCGGGCAAGCCCGCTCCCACAGTGTTATGAGTGATCACAATTTTTGTGTACACCAAATAACCTGTGGGAGCGGGCTTGCCCGCGATTGGAGCGACGCAGTCTCAACGTGAGGGCTCAGTCAGCCCCATCACCCGCCGATAAAACGTCCACTCCCGCTCCAGTGCATGCGCCTGGTTGGCCGCGCGACGAAAGCCGTGGCGTTCGTCAGGGTAGTAATGCGCTTGGACCGGGATGCCGTTGTGCTCCAGCGCCGCGACCATGTCGCGGGTCTGTTGCGGCACGACCACCGCGTCCAGTTCACCCTGAAAGAAAATCACCGGCACGCGAATGTTATCGGCGTGCAGCAATGGAGTGCGGGCGGCATAGCGTTCGGCATCTCCCTCGGGATCGCCGATCAGCCAGTCCAGATAATCGCCCTCGAACTTGTGCGTGGCCCGTGCCAAAGCCACTGGATCGCTGACGCCATAGAGGCTGGCGCCTGCGCGGAACACCTGCCTGAACGCCAGTGCGCACAATGTGGTGTAACCACCTGCACTGCCACCGCGAATGAACGCGCGTTCGCCATCGATCAAGCCTTGATCGGCGAGATAGCTGACCACCGCGCAGGCATCCTCGACATCCACCTCACCCCAGCGCAGATGCAGCGCTTGCCGATATTCACGGCCATAGCCACTGCTGCCGCGATAGTTTAGGTCGGCGACGGCGAAACCGCGCTGCGTCCAGTATTGGATGCGCGGGTCGAGTATCGGATAGCACGCCGAGGTCGGGCCGCCGTGGATAAACACCACCAGCGGCGGTTTCGCTTCACCGCTCATGGCCGGGTAGAAGAAACCATGCGCCTCGCCGGAGCCGCTCGGATAACGCAAGGTCTGCGGACGGCTGATGCGTTCGGCAGGCAATGGAGCCACGCCGCCAGCGAGGATTTTCACGGCATGAGTGACACGATCAATGGCGATCACTGCCGACGGGCTGGTCGGCGATGCAGCGATGCAATAGATGAATTTTTGATCCATCGCCAAGTGGCGGAAGCGGCTGTAGTCACCGCTGAAATCTTCATTTCCCAAGGCCAGGCGCCCGAAACCATCCTCGCTCCAGCTGGCTAAAAATTGATCACCGACAGGCAGCCAAGTGCAGCCGCCCAGTTGCCAGGGCGCAGGCGCGTAATCGGCCTCGGCACTCGGTAGCGCGTGCAAGCCATCGGTCGTTTCGACCCACGGCTGCCAGTAGCCGCCACGATCTGTCAGGCAGTAGAGCCGGCCGTCGGCGTCGAAACGCGGCTGCTGGATCGACTCCTCAATCTGCTCGCCGGCAATACAACGAGGCGCAGAAAAATCATCTTCCGCGACCATCAACCGCGTCGAGGTCCACGGCTGATGCGGTCGGCTCCACTCGATCCATGCCAACCGCTGGCCGTCCGGGCTCAGCGTTGGCGACGCGTAGAAATCAGCACCTTCGGCCAGCACCTTGCGCGTACCGCTCGCCAGATCGATCGCCACCAGGCGATGTCGATCCTGCTGCTCTTCGACCGCCAACACCCGGCCAGCGGCGAATTGCAGATCGCCGTAGCGGCAGTCAGTCGTCGTCAGCGCGACCGGCTCGCCATCCAGCGCTTGCCGATACATCTGCTGATCCGCTTCATTGACGAAAACCACCCCGTCAGGCGTCAGACAAAACGCACCACCGCCATACTCGTACACGCGGCTACGCACGCTGAAGCCGTCCGGCGTCAGACGTTTCGCTGCGCCATCGCGCCAATGCCAGATTCGGCACGCGGCGTCCTCGGGGCGGTATTCGTTCCAGAACACACCATGGGCGCCGAGCTGCAGTTCGGCGAAGTCGGTCCCGGCAGCGACGGCTTGGGCGGCGGTGAAAGGCTCAGCCCTTGGCGATGAGGCGTGAGTTTCGTTCATTGCGAAAGGCCAGTTGTTCGATGGTTTGAGTGGCGCTCTCGGCTTCTTCGCGGGCCTTGAGGATCACGCCGTGATGTTCGGACTTGCTGCACACCGGGTCGGCATTACTGGCGTCGCCGGTGAGCATGAACGCCTGGCAGCGGCAGCCGCCGAAGTCTTTTTCTTTCTCGTCGCAAGAGCGGCACGGCTCGGGCATCCAGTCGTAACCGCGAAAACGGTTGAAGCCGAACGAGTCGTACCAGATGTGCTGCATGCTGTGCTCGCGCACGTTGGGAAACTGCACAGGCATCTGGCGGGCACCATGGCAGGGCAGGGCGGTGCCGTCCGGGGTGACGGTCAGGAAGATGCTGCCCCAGCCGTTCATGCAGGCTTTCGGGCGTTCTTCGTAATAGTCCGGGGTGACGAATATCAGCTTGCACGGATGCCCTTCTGCTTCCAGTCTGGCGCGGTATTCGTTGGTGATGCGTTCGGCGCGCACCAGTTGTTCCTTGGTCGGCAACAGACCGACACGGTTGAGCTGCGCCCAGCCGTAGAACTGGCAAGTGGCGAGTTCGACGAAGTCAGCCTCCAGCGCAATGCACAGTTCGATAATGCGGTCGATCTTGTCGATGTTGTGCCGATGGGTGACGAAGTTCAGCACCATCGGATAGCCGTGGGCCTTCACTGCGCGAGCCATTTCCAGCTTTTGCGCAAAGGCCTTTTTCGAGCCCGCGAGCAGGTTGTTCACTTGCTCGTCGCTGGCCTGAAAACTGATCTGGATGTGATCAAGCCCGGCCTTTTTGAAGTCGCTGATTTTCTGCTCGGTCAGGCCAATGCCGGAGGTGATCAGGTTGGTGTAGAAACCCAACTGCCGTGCTTCACGGATCAGTTCGGCCAAGTCCTGACGCACCAGCGGTTCGCCGCCGGAAAAGCCCAGTTGCGCCGCGCCCATCTCCCGCGCTTCGCGGAACACCTTGATCCATTGCTCGGTGGTCAGCTCTTTGCCCTGCTCGGCGAAATCCAGCGGATTGGAGCAGTACGGGCATTGCAGCGGGCAGCGGTAGGTCAGCTCGGCGAGCAGCCACAGCGGCAGGCCGACTTGCGGTTTGGCCGGCAGATCAGCCAAGGGTGAGCCAGTGTTGCTCACGGGCAACCTCCATGAATTGCTCGACGTCGTCACCGAGCTCGGGCACGCCGGGGAACTGCGTGTCGAGTTCGGCAATGATTGCCGCGACATCGCGTTCGCCATCAATCAGGCCGCCAATCAGCGCGGCGGTTTCGTTGAGCTTGATCATGCCTTCCGGGTACAGCAAGACATGGCCCTTTTGCGCCGGCTCGTATTGGAAGCGATAGCCCGGGCGCCAGCTCGGCACTTTGCTGCGGTCGAAACTCATAAGATGATTCCTTTATGCCAGACCCGTTGTTCGGTCACGCTGTGATACGGCGGACGGTTCAGTTCGTAGGCCATGCTCATGGCATCGAGCATGCTCCAAAGAATGTCCAGTTTGAACTGGAGAATTTCCAGCATGCGCTCCTGGCCTTCGCGGGTCTTGTAATGCTCAAGGGTGATCGCCAGCCCATGCTCGACGTCACGCCGCGCCTGACCGAGACGGGTGCGGAAGTATTCGTAACCGGCCGGGTCGATCCACGGGTAATGCTGCGGCCAGCTGTCGAGGCGCGACTGGTGGATCTGCGGCGCGAACAATTCGGTCAGCGAACTGCTGGCGGCTTCCTGCCAACTGGCGCGACGGGCGAAGTTGACGTAGGCATCGACGGCGAAACGCACGCCGGGCAGCACCAGCTCCTGAGAACGCAATTGGTCCGGGTCGAGGCCAACAGCCTGGCCCAGACGCAGCCAGGCCTCGATGCCGCCATCTTCACCGGGTGCGCCGTCGTGGTCGAGCAGGCGCTGAATCCACTCGCGGCGGATTTCCCGATCCGGGCAATTGGCAAGGATCGCTGCGTCTTTCAGGGGAATGTTCACCTGATAGTAGAAGCGGTTGGCGACCCAGCCCTGAATCTGCTCGCGGGTCGCGCGGCCTTCGTACATCGCCACGTGGTACGGGTGGTAGATGTGGTAGTAGGCGCCTTTGGCGCGCAGGGCCGCTTCGAATTCGGTCGGGGACAGCGGGGTGTCGGTCATTGCGGTTCTCCGGGGAACAACCGTTGGAATTCTGTGGTGTCTGTCAGGACGTCATCGCTGGCAAGCCAGCTCCCACAGGTTTTGTGTACGCCACAGATCCAATGTGGGAGCGAGCCTGCTCGCGATAGACCGCGCAGCGGTCTCGATTGCTTAAAGCACGATACTCATGCCATCAAACGCCACTTCAACATTACGCCGCGCCAGCTCGGCACGCTCCGGGGAATCCTCGTCGAGGATCGGGTTGGTGTTGTTGATGTGGATAAGTACCTTGCGCTGCTCGGGCAACTGCTCCAGCACTTCGAGCATGCCGCCGGGGCCGTTCTGCGCCAGGTGGCCCATCTCGCGACCGGTGCGGGTGCCGACGCCACGGCGCTGCATTTCATCGTCATCCCACAGCGTGCCGTCGACCAGCAGGCAATCGCTGCCCGCCATGATTTCCAGCAGCGGCGCATCGACCTTGCCCAGCCCCGGCGCGTAGAACAGCTTGCCGCCGGTGTTGAGGTCTTCAACGATCAAACCGATGTTGTCGCCCGGATGCGGATCGAAACGGTGCGGCGAATACGGCGGCGCGGCGCTGCGCAACGGCAACGGTGTGAAACGCAGGTTAGGGCAGGCCGCTACGGTGAAGCTCTGGTCGAGCTCGATACGGTTCCAGTCCAGCCCGCCGTTCCAGTGGGTGAGCATCTTGAACAGGGGAAAACCGGTGCTCAGGTCTTCGTGAACCATGTCCGTGCACCAGACCTGATGCGGGCAGCCTTCGCGCAGGCTGAGCAGGCCGGTGGTGTGGTCGATCTGGCTGTCCATCAGGATGATCGCGCTGATGCCGGTGTCGCGCAGGGCGCGGCCCGGTTGCATCGGGGCGAAGCTTTGCAGTTGCGCGCGGATGTCCGGCGAGGCATTGCACAGCACCCAGTTAACGCCGTCATCGGAAATGGCGATGGACGATTGGGTACGGGCCTTGGCGTTCAGGCTGCCGTCGCGAAAGCCTGCGCAGTTGACGCAGTTGCAGTTCCACTGCGGAAAACCGCCACCGGCGGCCGAACCCAGAATCTGGACGAACATGAACGCTCCATCATTTCAACGCGGAAAATAAAACGCCTCGGCGAGCCGAGGCGTTGCACTGCGATTCTGCGTAAGCAGAACTCAGCGGCTGGCGAAGTACATGGTGACTTCGAAGCCGATACGCAGGTCGGTGTAAGCAGGTTTGGTCCAGGCCATGAGATGTCTCCTTCTGAGGGTTGGGATAGCGCTATCCATAGTTATAGTCCACGGCAGCGCGGTGATGTTCCAATTAGTTAGGCGGCTATGTTACTCAAAATTTCAACGCCGTGACCCGTGAATCTTTGAGAAAGCTCCTTGCCGCCTCGGTAATGATCAGTTTGTCGCTGGCCACGGCGCGTCCGGCATCGATTCATTGGCCAGGCAATGCCAGCCGCCCTCGGCATTGATCAGACGCTGCGCAGCATCGAGCAAAGCCTGGCGATTCAGCTGCTGAATCGCCGCGACCAACTGCTCACGGTAATCCGACGAATGGCCAGCGAGTTTGCCCTGCCACAGCAGCTCGGCGGCATCCTTGGTGGACAGCGTGGCGTCGTCGAACTGATCTGCAAGAACTTGGCGCTGTTGCTTGAGGCTTGCGTCATCAAGCGTTTCGATCAACGCGGGGATGTTTTTCAGGAACTCTTGAATGTATTCGAGCAACTCGGCGGCCGAAGTCGTCGGCGATTGCACGCCAAAGACAATCGCGGTCCTGCCGTGCAATTGACGCAGCGCGCTGAACACGGCGTACCCCAATTGCAATTCGACACGCAGGCGCTGGTAAAAAGGCGTCTGGCACAGCTGAGCCAGAAGGCGCCATGCAGCTTCATCAGCGATGTCGCGGCTGGCAGTCGGGCAGACCAGCAGCAAGGCGTGTTCGCTGGAGGCCGTGTTGATCTGGCTCCAGTGGTACTGGGCTTGGGTGATCGGTGTCACCGCTAGCTGATTGTCCGGTGTGCCGGGAATGCGGCTCAGCGCCAGGCCCAAGGCTGATTGGGTTTGTTGGTCAAACCCGAGAGCGAGGCCGTCCCAGCGCGAAGTTGTCCACAGCTGATTGGCGTCCTCGCTGGTTCCAATTGTGGGCAGGGATTTCTCTGGCAACGCTTCGAGTAGTTGGCGGATCGGCATCGACGGTATCTGCACCTCGTCGCGCGGCGAATCGGCGTCGATCATCGTCAGACATTTCAGCGCATGCTCGAGGACGCTGGGCATCGGTTCCTGTAATCCGCTCATTTTCAGCAGGCATTGGTTACCTGTGGCGCTGAAAGACAAGTCCACTCCGGCTTCGGACGCATCCTGTCGGGTCTGGCGCAGACTGCGCTGCAATCTTGCGCGCAGATCTGCGCTGGCCGCCGCCTCGACCTGCCAGCGCAGATAGATCGCGCCTTCATCGCTGTTGTCCGGCAGCGCCTGACTGAAATGCATCGGCGAACGTTCGCGACGGCTGCGCGAGCGATCCTGGGCGAACGTGCGCAGGCCACGGTGGGCGCTGGTCTGGCCGCGAATCAGCCCGGCGTTGGCCAGCGGTTCACTGGCGCGCAAGAAAGGATTGGCGGCGGGCAGATGCCAATGATCGCTGAAGTTATCCACAACGCCGATCTCGCGAAGGATGTGCTCAAGTGCGGTAGCGCCGGATTCGGACAGGCCGAATGCTTGCTGCTCGAGATCGAGCCGTGCCAGTTGCAAAGCGCCGCTGACTTGCTGCTGGCGCTGAAGCAGGGCGGCGTATTCCTCGCGCAACGGCTTCCAGTCCTGACGGGCGAAGAAGCTCAGCCAATCCAGCAGGCGTTCGCGAATGGTATCCAGGCGGTCGCCATCGGCATGGAATTGAAGATGCAGCAGCGCTTGGCCGGCGAACTGGTAAAGCGGCGTGGCTTTCAGGCTGTCAGCCAGATTCTGTTGATGCAGGTATGCGAGCAATTCACCAGGTTTTGCGCTATTCAACCAATAACAGAGAAAAGCCATCGCCTCGGCGGATGACTCGGGCAACCCGTCGAAAGCAAATAACAGGTTCGTGTGAGCGCCGACCTGTTGATAACTTTTCACTGCCAACGGTGGCGGTGCGGCCTGAGCAACTTTATCCCCAACCGGCAACACCGCTGCGAATTGCTGCGCCAGCTCCCGAAGCTCATCGATACTTTGTGGCCCGACCAGACTCAGGCTCATTTGCCCGGTTCGATAAAAGCGCTGATGGAAGTCTTGCAGCGCCGACTGAAACCCAGGCGATTCGACCTGCAAGCTGTCCCGATTGCCCGCATGAAAACCGCGCAACGGATGCTCCGCTGGTAAACCTTCATACAAGGCAAACTGCTGTTGCGCTGTCGGATCCTGCGACCAGGCGACGAATTCCGCCTGCAGCACTTCTCGTTCACGCAGTTGATCGTCCAGATTCATACGTGGCCGGGCGAGCATGTCTGACAGACGCTCGAGCCCCGCGCTGAAGGACGACACAGGCAACTCGAAGAAAAAGTCCGTGGTGCGCTCGCGGGTGCTGGCATTCACCTGCCCGCCGTGACGTTGCACGTAGGCCATCAGCCCTTCGTCTGTGGGAAAACGCTCGGTGCCGAGAAACAGCAAGTGCTCGAGAAAATGCGCCAGCCCCGGCCATGCCAGCGGCACGTCATGACTGCCGGCCGCCACGCGCAACGCGGCAGCGCTGCGCTTGAGACCGGGCACGTGGCGCAGGGTCACGTGCAGGCCGTTGGCCAGGGTTTCAGAGTGGGGGCGGGGATGAGTCGGCGCGGGCATGGGCACTTCCAGAACAGTGAAGTGCCCATGCTAGCGGATTAGCGGCGGTTGAGCGCGCCGTAAAGCTCCGGGCGGCGATCGCTGAGATAGCGATTGGCCTGGCGTGAATCGTTCATCAAATGGCGGTCCAGTTCACCGACGATCAACGCCTCGTCCAAACCTGCCAGGGCGATACGGCTACCGTCCGGTGCGGCAATGCTGCTTTGCCCGCAATACTGGATATCGCCTTCATGTCCGCAGTAATTGGCGTAAGCCACGTAGCACTGGTTTTCGAAGGCGCGGGCACGCACGGTGACATCGGCGACGAAGTCGAACGGAATCATGTTCGCCGTCGGCACCACGATCAGCTCGGCGCCGGTCAAGGCCAGGCGCCGCGCGTTTTCCGGAAACTCCAGGTCGTAGCAGATCAGGAAGCCGAGCTTCCAGCCGTTCAATTCAACCACCGGCAAGTCGGAGTCACCGGGGCTGAACATCGACCGGTCGAGATCGCCAAACAGATGCGACTTTCGATAGTTGCACAGGCGCTCGCCGTGGGCGTCGATCAGTTGCACGGCGTTGTAGATCTGCCCGTCGGCGGTGCGCTCCGGATAACCGTAAACGATCGCCAGACCCGCAGCCTTGGCAATCCGGGCGATCTGCTGCGCCCATTCACCGTTGTAGACCTCGGCCAGCGTGCTCACCGCTTCGGCGCCGATGTTGTAGCCGGTCATGAACATCTCCGGCAGCACCAGCAGGTCGGCGCCCTTGGCCTCCATCGCTACCTGATGCAGGCGCTGCAGGTTGGCGGCGGGGTCCAGTGGCAGCGGTGGACATTGGTAAACGGCTACGCGCATCGGGGAATCCTCTTACTCGGGCAGGGCGATAGGGCCGATGTCTTTGAACACATCACCCGGGCCCGGGTTCTCTTTATGTGTCGAGCCGCCGAAATGTTTCATGATGCCCCACACCGCGTTGAGCGAGGTCTGCACCGCGCCTTCAACCCACGCGGGCGTCCATGACACATCGTCGCCCGCGATGAAAATCCCGCGCTGCTCGGCCGGCATGTCGTCCTGGATGAAGTGCGCATACATGCGCTGGTTGTAGCGGTAATGGCCGGGCAGGGCGCCCTTGAAGGCACCGAGGAAGTACGGATCGGCTTCCCACGACACGGTGATCGGATCGCCGATGATCCGCGCGGCGATGTCGACTTTCGGGTAGATCTTTTTCAGCGCGTTCAAGGCCAGCTCAACGCGTTTTTCCACCGGATGCGGGAGCATTTTCAACGCGTCGCTCATCCACGAGTAAGACAGGCAGATCACCCCCGGCTTGTCGTCGCCGTTGTCGAACAGATAGGTGCCACGGGTCAGGCGATCGGTGAGGGTCATGCTCATCACATCGCGGCCGGTTTCCGGATCCTTGTCCTTCCAGAACGGCCGGTCGACCATCACGAAGGTTTTCGACGACTGCATGTAGCGCGTGCGGTCGAGGGCCATCCACATCTTCTGCGAGAACAGGGTTTCGTCGCATTCGATCTGAGTGGTCAGCAGCCAGCTCTGGCAGGTGGTCAGCACAGCGGCATATTCGCGGGTGTCACCGTTGTTGTCGGTAACGGCGAAACGGCCTTGCGGTGCGTGGGCAATCTTCTTCACACCGGAACGCGGCGCGCCACGGTGCAGGGATTTCAGGCTGGTGCCGGCCGGCCAGTGCACGCAGCGCTCCGGCACATGGCGCCAAATGCCCTGTGGCACCTGCTCGACGCCACCGACCACCAGGTGCTGGTGATCGTCGCAATTGGTCATTACCACGCGGAAGATTTCCAGCATCGAATTGGGAAAGTCTGAATCCCAGCCGCCGGTGCCGAAACCGACCTGGCCGAACACTTCGCGGTGCTGGAACGACAATTTGGCGAAGGCCTTCGAGGTGGCGACGAAGTCGTAAAAGGTCCGGTCGTCCCACAGCGGCACCAATTTGTTCCACAACTCTTTCAGGCGCGGCACATCGCGATCACGGATGGCTTGCTGAATATCGGAGAACTGCGAACCGGCTTCCAGCGCATCCGCCCAGGCGTCAGCCACTTCCTGAAACAATGCAGGAAGATCCTTCAGGCTTTCGGCGTAATAGGTTTCGCCTTCCAGATCGATCACGGTGCTGCCAGAAGCGCCGGTCAACGGGTTGGGAAAAGGCTTGGTTTCGAGGCCGAGCTTGTCGACGTAGTGGTAGAACGCTGTGGAGGACACCGGAAAGCGCATGCCACCGAGCTCGGCGACGATGGCATCGGTGCCGTTGAAGGCCTGCGAGCGCAGACGACCACCGAGTTTCGACGCCTCGTACACCACCGGCTTCAAACCGAGTTTCATCAGTTCATACGCAGCCACCAGACCGGCAATACCCGCGCCGACAATCGCCACCTCAGCGCCATGGTGCTGCTCGGGAATGCTGCCCAGGCCGGCGGGATGCTCGATCCAGTCGTCAAACGCGAACGGAAAGTCCGGACCGAAAATGGTGACTGGTTTTTTTCCGTCTGCAGGATGGCGATTGTTCTTGTTCATGGCTGACCTTATTGGCGACCCGACGCAGGATTCGCGTCTGAGTATAGGAAAAGATGCCAGCCATTCTAGGGAGCGTGGAGCGCGTTAATAAGACGCAATGTGTCGTCGTTTTGCCTGATTGTTGTGCAGACTGACGATTGTTGGCTGCATACCGACCAAAAAATGGGAGCGAGCCTGCTTGCGAAGCGGCTCAGCCAGAATGCCCGGCCAATGCTCAGACCGGCTGCCCGCGATCAATCTTGCTACTCAGAATGATCGAAGTCGTGGTTTTCTCCACCCCATCGACGCTGCCAATCTGATCCAGCAACTGATCGAGCTGCTCCGGCGAATCGGTGCGCAACCACGCCACATAATCAAACTCGCCACTCACCGCGCACAACTGCTGCACCTGCGCCATCGCACTCAAGCGCCGCAGCACGTCCTTGCCGGAACGCGGCTGCACCTTGATCCCGACGTAGGCCTGCAAGCCACCATCGACCACACGCTGACCCAAGCGCACACCATAACCGGTGATTACCTTGGCCTTTTCCAGCCGGGCCAGACGCGACGTCACCGTCGTGCGAGCAATGCCTAGCTGACGGGCGAGCATAGCCACGCTTTCACGGGCGTTGATTTGCAGCGCGGCGATTAGCTGGCGGTCGATTTCGTCGAGGATGGGTTGGCGGGTGTCTGGCAAGGGGGACTCCGGTGGCATGGGACAATCAGGTTAAGGATGGTACAGGGACAATCGCGTTGGGGCTTTCTGCGTTCTCTCAAACGGATTTTCCTGCGCAGTTCCAGAACGTTGCGCCCGCCGAGACGAAACCCAACCACTCGCCCACAAAAAAGCCGCGCATCAAGCGCGGCTTTTCAATTTGGTGGGCCCACACGGACTCGAACCGTGGACCAAAGGATTATGAGTCCTCTGCTCTAACCAACTGAGCTATAGGCCCTCAGTAGGCCGCGGATTATAGCGACGGTTTCGCGGCTGTGCTATCCGAAAAATCCGATAGGGTTACATGCAGAAACGTCGCGGCGAATTCCTCCGGGGGCAGCGGCAGGCTGACGATGTAGCCCTGGATCTGTTCACAACCTTCCGCGGCGAGGAATTGTTGTTGCGCCTGGGTTTCCACGCCTTCGGCAATCACGGTGAATTGCATGCTACGCCCCAGAGCGATGATGGCGCGCACAATGGCTGCGTCGTGGGGGTCGTCAGGCAGTCCGCGGACGAAGGACTGGTCGATCTTGAGGATGTCCAGCGGCAGGCGTTTGAGGTAACTGAGCGAGGAGTAGCCGGTGCCGAAGTCATCGATCGCCAGTTGCACACCGAGGTGTTTGAGTTGGTGCAGCACCGCCAGCGCCTCTTCGGCCTGACTCATGATGAAATTCTCGGTAATTTCCAGTTGCAGTAAATCCGGCCTGAGGTGGTTGTCCTTGAGCAGTTGTTCGATGCGCACCAACAGGTTGGGCTGACGCAATTGCGCACCGGCGAGGTTGACCGAAAGCGGACCGAGCGGTTGGTAGATCTCGTTCCACTCGAACATCTGCCGGCAAGCGGTCTCCAGCACCCAGTCACCGATCTGCAGGATCATGCCATTTTCTTCCGCCAACGGAATGAAATGCTCGGGCGGCACGTCGCCGAAGGTCGGGTGACGCCAGCGAATCAGCGCCTCTGCACCGACCAGACTGTGATCGACCAGGCTGATTTTCGGTTGGTAATAGAGAAACAGCTCATCGCGCTCGATGGCGCGGCGCAGTTCGTGTTCCAGCGCTATGCGCTCGCTGGCTTGGGCAGTGAGGTCGCGGGTGTAGCTTTCAACGCGGTTGCGTCCTTTGGCTTTGGAGCGGTACATCGCCGCGTCGGCGTTTTTCACCAGCGTGGCCACATCGCAACCGTCGCGGGGATAGAGGCTGGTGCCGATGCTGGCGCTGATAAAGAACTCGTGTTCGCCGGCCTGGAACGGCGCGCCGAAGCAGTTGAGCAGTTTCGTCGCGATGTTGTCGGCGTCGCTGGCTTGCTGCAAGCCCGGCAACAGGATGATGAACTCGTCGCCACCCAACCGTGCGACCGTGTCGATATCGCGCAGTTGTTCTTTCAAGCGCACGGCGATGCCCTTGAGCAACAGGTCGCCGACCGGGTGGCCGAGGCTGTCGTTGATGTGTTTGAAGCGGTCGAGATCGAGAAACAGCACCGCGCCCTGGCCGCCATTTTCCTGCTGGCTGGTCAGGGCCATTTGCAGGCGGCTCTCAAACAAGGTGCGGTTGGGCAAACCGGTGAGCGGGTCGTGGTGGGCCTGATAATCGAGTTTGGCCTGGGCATGCTTGAGGCTGGAGATGTCGGCGAACACCGCGACGAAGTGAGTGATGAACTTGTCGCGATTGCGCACCGCGCTGATGGTCAGCCAGCTCGGGTACAGCTCGCCGTTCTTGCGCCGGTTGGAAATCTCGCCTTGCCAGTGTCCCTCGTCGGTCAATTGATGCCACATCGCAGCGTAGAAAGCGCTGTCATGTAGCCCTGACGCCAGCAAGCGTGGCGTGTGGCCCAGTGCTTCACTTTCGCTGTAACCGGTGATTTCGGTGAAAGCACGATTGACGGCGCTGATGTGTTGTTGAGTATCGGTGATCAATACGCCCTCGGCGGTGCTCTCGAAAACGGTCGCGGCCTGCTGCAGTTTCTCCTGCATGAGATGGCGTTCGGTGATGTCGCGGGCGATGGTCAGCATGCAATCCTCGTCGCCAATCGGCAGCGGTCGACTGGACACTTCGCACAGGCGAATCTGCCCGTCGCTGCGACGGATGTGGCATGTGAAGTCGCGGACGAAACCGTCGCGTTGCAGCAGGTCGAGCATCTGTTTGCGTTCGTTGAGGTTGACCCAGATACCCAGATCCAGCGTCGAACGATCCACTGACATGGCGCTGTTGAAACCGGTGATGCGGCTGAAACCTTCGTTGACCTCCAGCAGCAGGCCGTCGCTCTGGCGCGACAGCAGCAGGCCGTCGGGCGACGCATGGAAAGCCTTGGCGAACTTCTCTTCAGAGGTTTGCAGTTGCTGTTGGGTTTCCTTGAGCTGGCTGATGTCGCGCACCACGACTACCAGCGCCGGCGTGGTATCGAGGTCGAAGGGTTCGGCGGAAATCAGCCCGGTGAACAATTGGCCGTTGTTGCGGCGAAAGGGCATTTCCAGATTACGGATGCTGCCGGCCTGCAAACGCTGCAAGAGGCCCGGCCCGACGCCGGGAATGCCCCAGATATTGAGGTTGGTGGCGGTCTGGCCGATCACGTCCTCGGCCCTGAGGCCGATCTGCTCCTCGAAGGCCTCGTTGACCTCCAGCAGGCAGCCGTCGGACAGGCGTGCAATCACCAGAATGTCCGGGCACTGCTCGAACACCGATGCGAACTTCTGCTCGGACAGGCGCAGCGCCTCTTCGGTGCGTTTGATTTCGCTGATATCGATCATCAACCCGCGCATCACCGGTTCGTGGCCATGCTCGATCAGGCTGACAATGTCGCGCACCCACAGGCAGCGGCCGTCGGCGGTGATCACGCGATAATCGACGATGTGATCGCGGCCCTGGCGTAGCGCTTCCCTGCAATAGTTCTGCGTGCGGGTCAAGTCGGCCGGATGAATGATGTTGTGCCAGAAACCCGGAGTCAGCCAGTGAGACTGTGGATACCCGAGCAGGTCTTCAGCATGGGGCGATACATAGCTGTAGGTGAAGTCGCTCATCCGCGCTTCCCAGGCGATGGCTGACAAGCTCTCCACCAGGCCGCGGTAGTGATATTCGCTGCTGCGCAGCTCTTGTTCGAGGTCGATGCGCCGGCTGATTTCCGAACTCAGGCGGCGGTTGATGCGAATCACCACGGCGAGGATCGTCATCAGCAACAACAGACCGGGCAGACCGTACATCAGCAGGTCCGACCAGAACGTGCGGTGGTCGAGCACATTGCCGACCCAATGTTCCTGGATGCTACTTATTTCCGCCGGGGTCATGTCGGCGAGGACTTTATCAAGTATCCCGACCAGCACCTTGTTGTCGCGGGGCACGGCCATCGCCAATTGATAGCGATATGGGGTTTCGCCGCTGACGTAGAGGCCGTCGAGCTTGAGCTGGCGCAGGCTCCACACGCTGGAAGCGAGATCGCCGACCACCGCGTCCACTTCATCGGTCGCCAAAGCTTGCAGCGCCGAGCTGACATTGGGCATGGCGACCAGATTCAGATCGGGGTGGTGAGTACGCAGCAGTTCGTGGGGGGCGTAGTTTTCCACCACGGCGATTTTCAGACCGTAGAGGTCGTCGAGTTTGCGCGGCTGGGCGCCGCCGACATGGGCAAGTATGACGATCGGGAAGTCGAGGTACGGCCGGGTAAATGACAGGTAATTCTGGCGCTCCGGCGTGGACATGATCCCCGGCAGCAAATCGATCTTGCCTTTTTTCACCTGCTCCAGCACCACCGTCCAGCTTGCCGGTTCGATCGGCGTCAGCTTGATCGCCAGGCGTTGGCGAATCACGTCGATATAGTCAGCGGCCAGACCCTGATAGCGGTTCTGATCGTCACGAAATTCGAAAGGCGGCCACGACGCGTCGACACCCAGGCGCAAGTCAGGGTGAGCCGCCAGCCAGCTGCGTTCTTCATCGGTGAGAGTCAGCGCGTCAGCCGTGGCGGTGCAGATCATCAATGACAGCAGAAAAAGCACGGGCGCCAGTCTGGGCATAACGCTCTCGTCACGGCTTGGGGATGATTGTTTCGAGTGTAGACGGGGTACGCGGCGGGGAGGGCGGAGCGGGGAATTTAATCTGCCATAAAACAAAACCCCCGGCCTGGGCCGGGGGTTCTGGTATCACTCGTCGAGGAAGGAGCGCAGATGCTCGCTTCGCGTCGGATGGCGCAGCTTGCGCAGCGCCTTGGCTTCGATCTGACGAATCCGCTCACGCGTTACGTCAAACTGTTTGCCAACTTCTTCGAGCGTATGGTCGGTGTTCATGTCGATACCGAAACGCATGCGCAGTACCTTGGCTTCACGGGCAGTGAGGCCGGACAGCACTTCGCGAGTCGCTTCCTTCAGACTTTCCACCGTGGCGACATCGATTGGCGACTGCATGGTCGAGTCTTCGATGAAGTCGCCCAGATGGGAGTCTTCGTCATCACCGATCGGGGTTTCCATGGAGATCGGCTCTTTGGCGATCTTCAGTACCTTGCGGATCTTGTCCTCAGGCATTTCCATGCGTTCGCCCAGCTCTTCCGGGGTCGGTTCACGACCCATTTCCTGCAACATCTGCCGGGAAATACGGTTGAGCTTGTTGATCGTCTCGATCATGTGCACCGGAATACGGATGGTGCGCGCCTGGTCGGCGATCGAGCGAGTGATCGCCTGACGGATCCACCAGGTGGCATAAGTCGAGAACTTGTAACCGCGACGGTATTCGAACTTGTCCACCGCCTTCATCAGGCCGATGTTGCCTTCCTGGATCAGATCGAGGAATTGCAGGCCGCGGTTGGTGTACTTCTTGGCGATCGAGATCACCAGACGCAGGTTGGCTTCAACCATCTCTTTCTTCGCGCGGCGGGCCTTGGCCTCACCGATCGACATGCGACGGTTGATGTCCTTGATTTCAGCAATGGTCAGGCCGGTCTCGGTTTCCAGTGCGATCAGCTTCTGCTGGCAACGGATGATGTCCGGCTGCACGCGACCGATGGCTTCGGCGTACTTGCTCTTGCCTTTGGCCAGGGCGTCGGACCAGCTTTCGTCGACTTCGTTACCCGGGAACTGACGCAGGAAATCGGCGCGTGGCATACGTGCATCACGTACGCACAGCTGCATGATCGCGCGCTCTTGCTGACGCAGACGATCCAGGGCACTGCGCACACGCTCGACCAGGGCTTCGAATTGCTTCGGCACCAGTTTGATCGGCATGAACAGCTCGGCCAGGGCCAGCAACTCGGCAACCGCTGCCTTGTTGTGACGACCGTGCTTTTTCAGGGCCTTGCGGGTGATTTCCATCTGGTCGGCGACGGCGCCGAAGCGCTGTGCAGCGATGACCGGATCCGGACCGCTTTCGGCTTCTTCTTCGTCGTCGGAAGATTCGGCATCATCGTCGTCAGTGTCGTCGTCAGCCTTGACGGCTTTCGGATCGACCGGCGGCGGCACTTCTGCCGCAGGCGGCGCGATGCCGTCGTCCGGGTCGATATAACCGCTCAGGACGTCGGACAGGCGACCACCTTCGGTGGTGACGCGGGTGTACTCGGAGAGAATGTGGTCAACCGTGCCAGGGAAGTGCGCAATTGCGCTCATCACTTCACGAATGCCTTCTTCGATCCGCTTGGCGATTTCGATTTCGCCTTCACGGGTCAGAAGCTCGACCGTACCCATTTCACGCATGTACATGCGCACCGGGTCAGTGGTGCGACCGATATCGGTCTCCACCGCCGCCAACGCAGCGGCTGCTTCTTCCGCAGCGGCCTCGTCGGTATCGGCGTCGGCCAACATAAGGGCGTCCGCATCCGGAGCACTCTCGTGTACGGGGATCCCCATGTCGTTAATCATGCGGATGATGTCTTCCACCTGCTCCGGATCTGAAATATCCTCGGGCAGGTGGTCGTTGACCTCGGCGTAAGTCAGATACTTCTGCTCACGACCCAGTTTGATCAACTCAATAATACGAGACTGCTGTTGCGCTTTTCCGGACATAACACCCTATCCACTGAAGGTCTTGGCGGGCAAAAAACAAGCCGAGGATTATACCTGAGCTATGACCTCACGCGCCAGTTGAGGTCGGGTTTGATGCGGAAACATTGCGACTTAAAAGGTCGCGCAGTTGATTTTTCTCTTCGACGCTCAGTTCGCTTTGCCGCGCTTTCCTGAGTAACTGTTCGAGATTTCGCTCGCGTTGGCGGGCGGACAAGCTAGTAATGGTGTCGAAAAACTGTTGTTCAAGGTTATCTCCGTCAATCAGCCATTCCTTTTCTGCCAGCGCCTTGAGCAAGCGACCCTGTTCAGTACCGTGCCATCGCGCGATCAACTGAAATGAGTTTAGCTTGGGATTCTTCTGTACGGCTTCGAGCAGCGCCACAAGCAACTGGGCGTTGGTCTGATTTTCATCGGCAATGTGCCCGGCGTCTTCGACGCGCTTGGCCAGTTGCGGATGATGGAGCAATGTTCTCAATGCCGTCAGGGTTGGCGATTCAACGCCAATCGGCGTGCGCGGGCGCTGCTGTTCGCGATCGCCACCACGCTTGCCGTTCTTGTCCCACGGTTTCTTGTCCCACTTCTTGCCGCCGGCGCCGGGTTTCTTCGGCGTCCATTCCTGCTGCGGCGCGTACATGTCCTGTGCCTGCGGCTGATGGTAGTCGCTGTAGTCCGGCATGGCGTCGTAATCGAAGCCCGGATCGTAGGCAGGCGGTGCTTCCTGCGGCGCACTCTGAACCAATTGGCTGACGGTCTCGCTGCTCAGGCCGGTAATCTCGGTCAGGCGCTGACGCATGAGGATGCGCAGGTTCGCTCCTGGCACCTTGTCGATCAATGGTGCAGCGAGGGTGGCCATGTGCGCCTTGCCCTCAAGCGAGCGCGGGTCGGATTCTTCGGTCAGTTGCTGGAAAAAATAATCGGCCAGCGGCTGCGCGTGCTGATTGATGCGCGCCTTGAATGCGTCGGTGCCTTCGGCGCGAACCAGGGTGTCCGGGTCTTCGCCTTCGGGCAAAAACAGGAACCGCGCGCGACGACCGTCCTGCAGACACGGCAGCGTCGCTTCCAGTGCGCGCCACGCGGCGTTGCGGCCGGCCTGGTCGCCGTCGAAGCAGAACAATACGTTCGGGACGACGCGGAACAGGCGCTTGAGGTGTTCTTCGCTGGTCGCGGTACCCAGCGTGGCGACGGCATTGCGCAAGCCTTGCTGAGCTAGGGCGATGACGTCCATGTAACCCTCGACAACGATGATTTCATCGAGGTTGCGATTGTTCTTGCGTGCTTCATAAAGGCCGTAGAGTTCCTGGCCTTTATGGAATACCGGGGTTTCCGGTGAGTTCAGGTACTTGGGCTTGTCGTCGCCCAGTACGCGGCCGCCGAAGGCGATGATCCGTCCACGGGTGTCGCGGATCGGGAACATCACGCGATCGCGGAAGCGATCATAGCGCTTGCCGGTTTCGGCGTTCTCGATCAGCAGGCCGGCTTCGATCATGGCCTTCTGTTGCAGGGTGTCGCTGCTCAGATGCTTGAGCAGGTTGTCCCAGCCCGGCGGTGCAAAACCGAGGCCGAAATCCCGAGCGATCTCGCCAGTCAGGCCGCGACCCTTGAGGTAATCCACCGCAGCCTTGCGCGACGGATGACTCTTGAGTGCCTGCCGGTAAAAATCAGCGGCGGCGGTGAGCAGTGGATACAGCGGCGAATCGGTCGGCTGACGCGGCTTGCGCTCGCGGCCGCTTTCTTCGCGGGGGATTTCCATGCCGGCGGCTTTGGCCAGATCTTCGACGGCCTGGGGGAAGTCCAGGTTGTCGTGATCCATGAGAAAGCCGAGGGCGTTGCCGCCGGCGCCGCAACCGAAGCAGTAATAGAACTGCTTGTCGGGGCTGACGCTGAACGACGGGGTTTTCTCTTTGTGGAACGGGCAGCAGGCGGTGTAGTTCTTGCCGGCCTTCTTCAATTGCACGCGCGAGCTGACCACGTCGACAATGTCGGTGCGGTTCAGCAGGTCGTCAATGAAGCTCTGGGGAATCAGCCCGGCCATGGCGTTCTCGTCGTCTGCGCTGCAATAAATCCGTTGCGACAGGCTGTCGGACGCGGGCCATTGCTGGAAACGCACAAAAAGTGCGGCTCGACCGGTGTCGTCTGCGTGATCGCTGTCGGGAAGTGTATCTGCCGAAAATCCACTGACGTTAGTACCTATCAGTCTTCGACTATTTGAAAGTGTTGCGCTGAATCCGCTGACGGCCGGTTGTTGGCCTCGGATAGCTCAATAAAGCGGGCACGCATGCAGGTGCCTTGGGCTGATCGTCGTAAGAGGAATCAGTGGGTGTGCTCGTCAGTAGCCTTGAAAGGCTCGTCAGAAAAGACGTGCACCGCTGGCAAAAGAGCCAGGCCTGACGCGGTGAAGCAGATTTGTCTCGGTCGCATCGGCGGCGTCGACGGTGAAGCATCAAGCGTTTTACGCAAATGCCATTAGCCCGGCTGAGGGCCGGGCTTAGGCAAGAAGCTTGCTACGAACGTCTGTGGATTAGTACAGACGAACGGCGCGGCGCTGTTCGCGCTGAACTTTCTTGGCGTGACGCTTAACAGCGGCTGCTGCTTTGCGCTTACGCTCAGAAGTTGGCTTCTCGTAAAATTCGCGGCTACGAACTTCAGCCAGTACACCGGCTTTTTCGCAGGAGCGCTTGAAACGACGCAGAGCTACGTCGAAGGGTTCGTTCTCTTTTACTTTGACGGCTGGCATCCAGAGCTACCTTCATTCATTACCGGGGTCAACATCCTCGCGGCAAAAGAGCACTTGAAGACGTCGGTTTTTAAGGGTTGCGGATGTTAACCCCTCATCGCTCGGAATGCAAAGCCTCTGATCGAAAACCGCTGGTCGGGGCATCACGTGGCGACTATTATGCGCGCCTTCGAATTCAGCCTAAACAAGGCGCAAACCCATGCTAGTACTGGGATTAGAAACCTCCTGCGACGAAACCGGCGTCGCATTGTATGACAGTGAACGCGGTCTGCTGGCCGACGCGCTGTTCAGTCAGATCGACCTGCACCGTGTCTATGGCGGTGTGGTGCCGGAGCTGGCCTCGCGTGACCACGTCAAACGCATGCTGCCCTTGATCCGTCAGGTGTTGGCCGAGGCCGACTGTGTGCCGACCGAGATCGACGCAATCGCCTACACCGCAGGTCCTGGCCTGGTCGGCGCGCTGCTGGTCGGTGCCTCCTGCGCGCAGGCGCTGGCGTTTGCCTGGGGCATTCCGGCGCTTGGCGTGCACCATATGGAGGGCCACTTGCTGGCTCCGATGCTGGAGCCGAAACCGCCGCAATTCCCGTTCGTCGCTTTGTTGGTTTCCGGTGGCCATACGCAGTTGGTTCAGGTCGACGGCATTGGCCAATACAGCCTGCTCGGCGAGACGCTCGACGATGCGGCCGGTGAAGCCTTCGACAAAACCGCAAAGATGATGGGCCTCAATTACCCCGGCGGGCCGGAAATCGCCAAGCTGGCCGAGAAGGGCGTCGCAGGACGTTTCACTTTTCCGCGTCCGATGTGTGATCGCCCGGGTCTGGACTTCAGCTTCAGCGGCTTGAAAACCTTCGCCCTCAACACGTGGCAGCAATGCGTCAGCGCCGGGGACGACGGCGAGCAAGCCCGTTGCGACATCGCGCTGGCATTCCAGCAGGCCGTGGTGGAGACTTTGACCATCAAGTGCAAGCGCGCCCTGAAACAGGCAGGCATGAAGCGGCTGGTGATTGCCGGCGGCGTCAGCGCCAACAAGGCGTTGCGGGTTTCGCTGGAAAAGATGCTCGGCGAAATGAAGGGCGATGTGTTCTATGCGCGCCCTGAGTTCTGCACCGACAATGGCGCGATGATCGCGTTTGCCGGTTGCCAGCGCCTGAAGGCTGGTCAGCAGGAAAGTCTGGCAATCACCGTGCAGGCACGCTGGCCAATGGAGCAGTTGTCGGCGCTGTAATGAGCGACGCTCATGAACGGCAGTCAGAAATGCCGTTCGCGCCCGGCAAACAGGTCGCGTAGATTGCCGCGATGGCGCCAGACAATCAGCAAGGTCAGCGCGCTCATTGGCAGCAAGGCTTCCGGCTCCTGCCAGGCCAGCAATGGCAGGGTCAGTGGCGTGGCAATCAGCGCCGCCAGCGAGCTGGTGCGGGTCAGGTAGAACGTCAGCAGCCAGGCGCACACCGCCAGCAGCGCGGCGGGTGGATACAGGCCGAGCAGCATGCCGGCGGCAGTGGCAACGCCTTTGCCGCCGCGAAAGCGAAAGTACAAAGGGAACAGGTGACCGATCACGGCGCACACGCCAATCCAGGCCTGATCCTGCAGTGAAAGACCCGCGCTCGAGGCGATCAGCACCGGCAGCAGGCCTTTGCACAGATCACCGAGCAGGGTCAGGATCGCCAGTTTGCGACCGGCCAGGCGCAGCATGTTGGTGGCGCCGGCATTACCCGAGCCACTCATTCGCGGATCCGGATTTCCGGTCAGGCGGCTGAGCAAAATGGCGAAGGACAGCGAGCCGAGCAGGTAGGCGAGAATCGCCAGTAACCAAAACATGCTAACTATTCCGGGCGAGGACGCCCTGATTCTAACGGCGCATCGCGCCCTTGTCGTGCAGCGGAGAGAAGTGCTTGGACAGAGTGTTTATCGAGGGCCTGGAAGTCGACACCGTGATCGGTGCCTACGACTGGGAGCGCGGCATCCGTCAGTGCCTGCGTCTTGATCTGAGCTTCGCCTGGGACAATCGCCCGGCCGCCGCCGGTGACGACCTGACCCTGGCGCTCGATTACGCCAGTGTTTCCACGCGCATTCAGGCCTTCGCCGAGCAGGCGCAGTTCCAGTTGGTCGAAACCTTTGCCGAGCGTCTGGTTGAAGTGCTCATGGCCGAATTCAAGATCACCTGGGTGCGACTGAAACTGACCAAACCGGGCGCGGTGCCGGCCGCCAAGGGTGGTGTGGGTGTGGAGATCGAGCGCGGATGTCGCTGACTCAGGTCTATCTCGGGCTCGGTAGCAATATCGAGCGCGAAACCCATTTGCGCGCCGGTCTCGATGCGCTGGCCACGTTCCTGGTGGATATCCGATGTTCGGCGGTGTTCGAGAGCCAGCCGGTGGGCATCAAGAGCGGGCCGTTCTTCAATTTCGTGGTCTCGGCCTACACCGATCTGCCGTTGATGGAGCTTGATCGCCGCTTGAAATTCATTGAGGCGGATAACGGTCGCTATGCACCGGATCGCAAGGGCTTGCCGCTGGATATCGACGTGCTGCTGTATGGCGATCTGGTGGGTAATTTCGACGGATTGGTACTGCCGCGTGCGGAAATCCTGAAAAATGCCTTTGTGCTGTGGCCGCTGTCGTTGATTGCGCCGGATCGGGTGCATCCGGGGGTGGGCAAGAGCTTTGCGATGTTGTGGGCTGAGGCGCAGATTGATCAGGTGTTGGCGCCGGTGGAGTTCGAGTGGCGGGGGGAGCAATTAACCCCTCCAGATTTGCGTTGATCTGACTTACGTTTTCGCGAGCAGGCTCGCTCCCACATGAGATCGAGGTCTCCGGTGGGAGCGAGCCTGCTCGCGAAGTTTTTTATCAGGCTGTCGCCGCCTCTTTGTAGGCTTTCAACGCCTTCAGTCGTTCCCGCTTCAGCGCTTCGCCCAATTCCGGCCCCTTGAATCCCTGCTCCAGCAAAGGCTGCACCGCCACCGCTCGCGCAGCTTTCGCGGCTCCGCGCAAATAGTCCGCCTGTGGATAACTTCGCTGCTCCAGGCCCTTGCGGCCACGGGCATCCATCTCGCACGCGGCGATAAACTCTTCGAATCGCTGCGGCCGGCGATAAATATCGAAACTCTGCAGCAACTCCAGCAGCGTCGAGGCTTTCAGCTCCAGCGCCCGGTGCCCATGGGTGTGGTATTGCCCGACCAGCAGTGCCAGTTCCTGACAGTCTTTGGGGGCCTTGAAGCGCTCGTTGACCGCTTTGATCAGCTTCAGCCCGGTGTGCTCATGGGCGATATGCCTGGGCCATTCTTCTTCCGGCGTCAGGCCTTTGCCCAAGTCGTGCAGCAGGCAGGCCCAGCGCACCGTCAGTGGTTGTTTGTGTAGGGCTGATTGCTCCAGCACGCTCAGGGTGTGCAGGCCTGTGTCGATTTCCGGGTGGTGGGTCTCTGGCTGTGGCACGCCGAACAAGGCGTCGACTTCCGGCATTAGCTCTTTGAGTGCGCCACAGTCGCGCAAGACCTGGATGAACACCTGCGGGTGGTCTTCCATCAGTGCGCGGGAAATCTCTTTCCAACTGCGCTCAGCGGTCAGCGCCTGCAATTCGCCGGACTCACTGAGCTGACACATCAGGTCCATGGTCTCGTCGGCGACCGTAAAGCCCAATCCTGCGTAGCGTGCAGCAAAACGGGCAACGCGCAGCACTCGCAACGGATCTTCGGCGAACGCCGGGGAAACATGGCGAAGGATTCGTGCTTCGAGATCGCGCTGACCATGGTACGGATCGGTCAGGTTGAGCTGATCGTCCTCGGCCATGGCATTGATCGTCAGGTCGCGGCGAATCAGGTCTTCTTCAAGCGTGACTTCGGGACTTGCGTAGAAAGTGAAACCGCCGTAACCGCGACCGCTTTTGCGCTCGGTGCGGGCGAGGGCGTATTCCTCGCCGGTTTTTGGGTGCAGAAACACCGGGAAATCCGCGCCGACCGGGCGGAATCCCTGAGCGAGCATTTCTTCAGTGGTTGCACCGACCACGACCCGGTCGACATCAGTGACCGGCAACCCTAACAGGCGATCACGTACCGCGCCGCCAACCTTGTAAACCTGCATAAAAAACCTCCGTCAGTCCGACAGGATAACCCTTGCGTCAGACTTTCGGAGGCCAGAACCGGATCAAAGATGAATCACGGCCAGATCGAGCCGGCCGTAATCGCCCTCGCTGTGTTCACTGCGTGGCGGCACGTGATGGGTTTTCATGATCTGGTCGCCTTGCAGGGTTTCCAGATGAATGTCGAAGCCCCAGAGCCGGTGCAGGTGCTTGAGCACTTCTTCGGTTGAGTCGCCCAGTGGTTTGCGGTCGTGTTGCTGATGACGCAGGGTCAGCGAGCGATCGCCGCGCCGGTCGATGCTGTAGATCTGCACGTTCGGCTCACGATTGCCGAGGTTGTACTGCGCTGCCAGGGTTTCACGGATGATCCGGTAGCCGCCCTCGTCATGGATGGCCGGCACCAGCAGGTCGTCTTTCTGGTCGTCATCGAGAATGCTGAACAGCTTCAGATCGCGGATCACCTTCGGCGACAGGTACTGCAGGATGAAGCTCTCATCCTTGAAACTGCTCATGGCGAACTTGATGGTCGACAGCCAGTCGGAACCGGCGATGTCCGGGAACCAGCGGCGATCCTCTTCGGTAGGCTCTTCGCACATGCGCCGAATGTCGCGGTACATGGCGAAACCCAACGCATAGGGGTTGATGCCGCTGTAGTACGGACTGTCGAAACCCGGTTGGAATACCACGCTGGTGTGCGAAGTCAGGAATTCCATCATGAAGCCGTCGGTGACCAGGCCTTCGTCGTACAAATCATTCATCAGCGTGTAATGCCAGAACGTTGCCCAGCCTTCGTTCATGACTTGGGTCTGGCGCTGCGGATAGAAATACTGGGCGATCTTGCGCACGATGCGCACGATTTCGCGCTGCCAGGGTTCCAGCAGCGGTGCGTGTTTCTCGATGAAATAGAGGATGTTTTCCTGCGGCTCGGCAGGGAAGCGGGCGTTGTCCTTGTCGCTGTATTTGTCCGCGCCTTTGGGAATGGTGCGCCACAGATCATTGATCTGCTTCTGCATGTGCTCTTCGCGATCCTTTTGCCGCCGGCGCTCTTCCTCGGCGGAAATCGGATACGGGCGCTTGTAGCGGTCGACACCGTAATTCATCAGGGCATGGCAGGAGTCGAGCAGATCTTCCACGGCATCGATGCCGTGGCGCTCTTCGCACTGCATGATGTACTGCTTGGCGAACACCAGGTAATCAATGATCGAACTGGCATCGGTCCAGGTGCGGAACAAGTAGTTGCCTTTGAAGAAGCTGTTGTGGCCATAGCAGGCATGGGCCACCACCAGCGCCTGCATGCAGATGGTGTTCTCTTCCATCAGATAGGCGATGCACGGGTCGGAGTTGATTACGATCTCGTAGGCCAGGCCCATCTGCCCGCGACTGTAGGATTTCTCTGTGCTGAGGAAGTGTTTGCCGTAGGACCAGTGGTGATAGCCCAGAGGCATGCCCACCGAGGCATAGGCGTCCATCATCTGCTCGGCGGTAATCACTTCGATCTGGTTGGGATAGGTATCCAGCGCGTAGCGGGCCGCGATCCGGGCGATTTCACGGTCGTAGGTCTGGATCAGCTCGAATGTCCATTCGGAGCCGGTGGAAATCGGTTGGCGTTTCTGCTCTTTGGCGGTCATGTCACTAACCTGCGCTGGAAGAGTTCACGGAAGACCGGATAGATATCTCCGGCCGAGACCAGTTGCTGCTGGGCAAACGTGTCAGAGAAGGCTTCGGCGATGCGTTCGTATTCGTACCACAGGGCCTGATGTTCGCGCGGGGTGATCTCCACATAAGTGTAGTACTGCACAAACGGCATGATCTGGTTGATCAGGATGTCACGGCAGATCGGCGAGTCGTCGTTCCAGTTGTCGCCGTCCGAGGCCTGAGCGGCGTAGATGTTCCACTCGTTGCTCGGATAGCGCTCGGCCATGATTTCCTGCATCAGCTTCAGGGCGCTGGAAACAATGGTGCCGCCGGTCTCACGAGAATAGAAAAACTCCTCTTCGTCCACTTCCCGGGCGCTGGTGTGGTGACGGATGAACACCACGTCGATCTTGTCGTAGTTACGCTTGAGGAAAAGGTACAGCAGGATGAAGAAGCGCTTGGCGATGTCCTTGGTCGCCTGCGTCATCGAACCGGAAACGTCCATCAGGCAGAACATCACTGCTTTGGAACTGGGGTTGGGTTGCTTGACCAGCAGGTTGTATTTCAAGTCGAAGGTATCTAGGAACGGCACGCGGTGAATGCGTGCGCTGAGTTTCTCGATTTCAGCCTCGAGTTCCTGGATATCGCCGAAGTTGTCCGGTTCTTCGCGCTTGAGCCGTGCCAGCTCTTCCTTGGCTTCACGAAGCTTTGCGCGGCTGCTGCCGGACAGAGCAATACGACGTGCATGTGCTGAGCGCAGGGTGCGGATGATATTGATGCGTGAAGGGTTACCTTCGTTGCTGATCCCGGCGCGTACGGTTTTGAACGTGTCGGTGCCGGTCAGGTTGCGTTTAACCAGATTCGGCAATTCAAGGTCTTCGAACATGAATTCGAGGAACTCTTCCTGAGTGATCTGGAAGACGAACTCGTCCATGCCTTCGCCGGAATTGCCCGCCTTGCCCGGACCGCGTCCACCGCCGCCTCCCGGTGGACGAGCGATATGTTCACCGGCCGTGAACTCTTTGTTACCGGGGTGCACCACGGTCTGTTTGCCGCCGCGTCCGTGATGAAGCACCGGCTCGTCGATATCGCGGCCGGGAATGCTGATCTGTTCACCGTGCTCCATATCGGTAATGGAGCGGCGACTGACTGCCTCTTCGACAGCCTTCTTGATGTGGTCACGGTAACGCCGCAGAAAACGCTGGCGGTTTACCGTGCTCTTGTTCTTGCCATTGAGGCGTCGGTCGATCACATAGCTCATAAGGCCCCTCCGGGGAGCTTCAAGTTTTGAGCTGCAAGCTGCAAGTAGAAGCGAATGCCCGTGTTTTCAGGTTCACGCGCTTTGTTCTTGCAGCTTGTGGCTTATAGCTTGCAGCTGCCTCACTGCGACTTGCGGACCCGCAGGTACCATTCGGACAGCAGGCGTACCTGTTTATCGGTGTAGCCACGTTCAACCATTCGCGTAACGAAGTCGTTGTGTTTCTGCTGATCCTCCTTGCTGGCCTTGGCGTTGAAGCTGATGACGGGCAGCAGGTCTTCGGTGTTGGAGAACATTTTCTTCTCGATGACCACCCGCAGTTTTTCGTAGCTGAGCCAGGTCGGGTTCTTGCCGTTGTTGTTGGCCCGGGCGCGCAGGACAAAGTTGACGATTTCGTTGCGGAAATCCTTCGGATTGCTGATCCCGGCCGGTTTCTCGATTTTCTCCAGTTCTTCGTTCAGCGCCACACGGTTGAGAATCTCGCCGGTTTCCGGGTCGCGATACTCCTGATCCTGAATCCAGAAATCCGCATACAGCACGTAGCGGTCGAAGATGTTCTGACCGTATTCGCTGTAGGACTCCAGATAAGCGGTCTGGATTTCCTTGCCGATGAATTCGATGTAGCGCGGCGCCAGGTATTCCTTCAGATAGCGCAGGTAGCGTTCGCGGGTTTCGGCCTGGAACTGTTCCTGTTCGATCTGCTGCTCCAGCACGTAGAGCAGATGCACCGGGTTGGCGGCGATTTCATGTGGATCGAAGTTGAACACCTTGGAGAGGATCTTGAAGGCGAAGCGGGTCGACAGGCCGTTCATGCCTTCGTCGACACCGGCCGAATCGCGGTACTCCTGAATCGACTTGGCCTTCGGATCGGTGTCCTTGAGGTTTTCGCCGTCGTAGACGCGCATCTTCGAATAGATGTTGGAGTTTTCCGGCTCCTTGAGGCGCGACAACACGGTGAACTGCGCGAGCATTTTCAGGGTGTCCGGTGCGCAGTGCGCCTTGGACAGGGAACTGTTGAAAAGCAGTTTGTCGTAGATCTTCACTTCGTCGCTGACGCGCAGGCAGTACGGCACTTTGACGATGTAGATCCGGTCGATGAACGCCTCGTTGTTCTTGTTGTTGCGGAAGGTGTGCCACTCCGATTCGTTGGAGTGAGCCAGCAGGATGCCGGTAAACGGAATCGCGCCGAGGCCTTCGGTACTGTTGTAGTTGCCCTCTTGGGTAGCAGTCAGCAATGGGTGCAGCACCTTGATCGGCGCCTTGAACATTTCGACGAATTCCATCAAGCCCTGGTTGGCCCGGCACAACGCACCGGAGTAGCTGTAGGCGTCGGCGTCGTTCTGCGGGAATTCTTCGAGCTTGCGGATATCGACCTTGCCGACCAGCGCCGAGATGTCCTGGTTGTTCTCGTCACCGGGTTCGGTCTTGGCCACCGCAATCTGATTGAGGATCGACGGGTACAGCTTGACCACGCGGAACTGGCTGATGTCGCCGCCGAATTCGGCCAGGCGCTTGGTCGCCCAGGGCGACATGATGGTGTTCAGGTAGCGCCGTGGAATGCCGAAATCTTCCTCGAGGATCGCGCCATCTTCGGTGGCGTTGAACAGACCCAGAGGCGATTCGAAGACCGGCGAGCCCTTGATGGCGTAGAAAGGCACTTTTTCCATCAGCTGTTTCAGCTTCTCGGCCAGAGACGATTTACCGCCGCCAACGGGGCCGAGCAGATAAAGAATCTGTTTCTTCTCTTCCAGGCCTTGGGCGGCGTGGCGGAAATACGAGACGATCTGGTCGATGCATTCTTCCATCCCGTGGAAGTCTTCAAAGGCCGGATAGCGGCGGATCACCTTGTTGGAGAAGATGCGCGACAGCCTCGAATTGGTCGAAGTGTCGAGCAGTTCCGGTTCGCCGATCGCCATCAATAGACGCTCGGCGGCGGAAACGTAGGCGCTGCGATCGTTTTTGCACAGCTCCAGGTACTCCTGCAGAGAGAGTTCTTCCTGGCGTGTGGATTCGAAGCGTTGTTGGAAGTGGCTAAAGATACTCATGACGTCACCTCGCTCGATACGTGGAGCCGACGCCGGATCACTCAGTCGATGCTGGCAGCAGTCGCTGTGGCAGCTGCTGTTTACCCCCCAGAATTCTCCCACGGTCGACAAACCGCGAAAGCTACTCCCGATGATCCGCGCGCCGGTGTACCGGCTCTCCCCTGATTTGGATGGCCTGCGCTTAAGGATAGTTGGGAATTCGAGAGGTAAAGGCGAGATACGTAATTAGTTGTGGCAGACCGTTCGTCTGCCGCGCGCAGGCCCACGGCAGCCGGGGCCTGCGCTGCGCAAAAAAATTATTCGGCGGTGCCTTGCGCGGTTTCCGACGGATAAGTCGTACGCCACAGCTCAAAGCCGCCGTCCATGCTGTAAACGTCGGAGAAGCCTTGGCTGACCAGATAGGCGGCTGCGCCCTGACTGGAATTGCCGTGGTAGCAAACCACGACGGTCGGTGCATCAAGGTCGGCGCCTTGAATGAAAGCGTGCAGCGAATGGTTGTCGAGATGCTTCGAACCGCTGATATGCAGCGCGGCAAAGGTCGCCGGGTCGCGCACGTCGACCACAACGGCGCCTTGTTCACGCAGGGCCTGCGCCTGTTCCGGGGGGATTCGTTTGAATTCGCTCATGGCGGGTTCCTGTAGCTCAACTGAAAGTGCAGTCTAACGCGGCGCGTCGACTGGCGAAGGTTCGGGGATAAGTGGTGCAACCGTGTGTGCAAGCCCGCCGTGCTCGTCGCATTTGCATGACAGGCGTTCGCCGCTGTCGACGTTCATCAGCGTCAGGCTGCCGCCCCAGACGCATCCGGTGTCCAGCGCGGAAATGCCCGGCTCGTGGATATTGCCCTCGAGCGCAGCCCAGTGACCGAAGATGATGCGCAGGCCTTTGGTCTTGCGCTCCTTGTGCTGGAACCACGGCTTGTAGCCGGGCGGGGCGCTGTCCAGGCCTTCCTTGCTTTTGAGGTCGAGCTTGCCCTCGGCGGTGCAAAAGCGCATGCGCGTGAAGTAATTGGTGATCACCCGCAGACGATCAATGCCTTTGAGATCGTTGTCCCATTTTGCCGGCTCGTTGCCGTACATACCGTCAAGGTAGGCGGGGAATACGTTGTCGTCACGCAGGGCGGTCTCGACTTCGGCGGCGCACTTCAACGCACGGCGCAGCGACCATTGCGGCGGGATGCCAGCATGGACCATCGCAACATCGCGTGTTTCGTCGTAATGCATCAGCTTCTGCTGGCGCAGCCATACCATCAATTGCGGGCCGTCGGGGGCCTCGATGATTTCGCGCAAGGTGTCACTTTTCTTCAAGCGCTCGATCTTTTTCGCGGCGGCCAGCAGATGCAAATCGTGATTGCCGAGGACACAGACCAGCGACTCGCGCATCTCGTAGAGAAAGCGCAGGGTTTCCAGCGACTGCGGACCACGGTTGACCAGATCGCCGACCAGCCATAGCCGATCCAGCACCGGGTCGAAGGCAACTTGCTTGAGCAGGCACTTGAGCGGTTCGAGGCAGCCTTGCAGGTCACCGACGGCGTACGTCGTCATCAGTGCAGGGCTCCGGGTACGGCGAGGCGAAACGGTTTGATGGTCGCATCGAAACGTTTGCCGTCGTCGGCGAGCATCTGATAGGAGCCTTGCATGGTGCCGACCTTGGTGGTCATCACCGTGCCGCTGGTATACGTGTGGCTCTTGCCTGCATCGATCAACGGTTGCTGGCCGACGACGCCTTCACCGCGCACGTGTTCGACATGGCCGTCACCATCGGTAATCACCCAGTGCCGGGACAGAAGCTTGGCCGCAAGCTCGCCGTTGTTCTGCACGGTGATGGTGTAGGCGAAGGCGAAACGGTCGTGTTCGGGTTGCGATTGGTCTGCCAGATAATGGGTGACGACGCTGACATCGACCTGATAACGGGAATCGGACATGCAAGAAGGCCTTAACGAAGCGGAACGCGGGGCGTAGCTGATGGGGAATCAGTCTAGGCAAGTATCGGGCAGTAAACCAGAGTGGTGTGCTGCCCGATAGCGTTCATCGCGGGTCAGTCGGCGGCGGGAGCTGCCGGGACCTGTATCGCGAGCTGGTCGGCCAGGCGCACGAATGCAGCCAGATCCAGCTGCTCGGGACGCAGGCTGCCATCGACGCCGGCGGCTTCGATTTCGGCATTGCTGAGCAATTGCTTGAGGGTATTGCGCAAGGTTTTGCGGCGCTGGTTGAAAGCTTCGCGCACCACGCGCTCCAGCAGCTTGTGATCCTTGGCCGGGTGCGGCAGTACCGCGTGCGGCACGAGACGAACGATCGCCGAATCGACTTTCGGCGGCGGATTGAATGCGCCTGGGCCGACGTTGAACAGATGTTCTACACGGCAGTGATACTGAACCATGATCGACAGACGACCCCAATCACCGCCACCCGGGCCTGCGGCCAGACGCTCGACCACTTCTTTCTGCAACATGAAGTGCATGTCACGAATGATGCCGGCGTTGTTCAGCAGGTGAAAAATCAGCGGCGTGGAGATGTTGTACGGCAGGTTGCCAACCACCCGCAGGCTGTTCGGCGCGGCATTCAGCGTATTGAAGTCGAACTTCAGCGCATCGCCCTGATGCAGGTTGAAATTGCTCATGCCGGCAAACTGCTGGTTGAGGATCGGGATCAGATCCTTGTCCAGCTCCACTACGTCGAGCTGCGCGCCGGAGCCCAGCAAACCTTGGGTCAGCGCACCCTGGCCGGGGCCGATTTCCAGCAGGCGGTCGTCAGGCTTGGCGTGGATGGAGCGCAGAATGCGGTCGATAACGCCGGCATCGTGGAGGAAGTTCTGACCAAAGCGTTTGCGCGCCTTGTGTTGGTATTGCTCGTTCATAAACGGGTCTCGGCCATCTGGTAGGCGGTTTCCAGGGCGACTTGCAGGCTGCCGGTGTCGATCCTGCCGCTGCCGGCCAGATCCAGGGCGGTGCCATGGTCGACCGAGGTGCGGATGATCGGCAGGCCCAGCGTCACGTTGACGGCAGCGCCGAAGCCTTTGTACTTGAGCACGGGCAAGCCCTGGTCGTGGTACATCGCCAGCACTGCGTCGCAGTGCTCCAGATATTTGGGGGTAAACAGAGTGTCGGCAGGCAGCGGGCCACGAAGGTCCATGCCCTCGCCGCGCAGGCGCTCTAATGTCGGTTCGATGATGTCGATTTCTTCATGGCCCAGGTGGCCGCCTTCACCGGCGTGCGGATTAAGACCGCAGACCAGAATGCGTGGCCGGGCGATGCCGAATTTGTCTTGCAGGTCGGCGTGGAGGATTCGCGTCACTCGCTCGAGCCGTTCCGGGGTGATCGCGTCGGCAATCTCGCGCAGGGGCAGATGCGTGGTGACCAGCGCCACGCGCAAACCGCGAGTGGCCAGCATCATCACTACTTGCGCGGTGTGCGTCAGGTCGGCGAGAAACTCAGTGTGTCCAGAGAACGCGATGCCCGACTCGTTGATCACACCTTTGTGCACCGGCGCGGTGATCATCCCGGCGAAGTCGCCGTTCAGGCAGCCGTTGCCGGCGCGGGTCAGGGTTTCGAGGACGAATGCCGCGTTGGCCTTGTCCAGTTGCCCGGCGATTACCGGTGCGCTGAGCGGCGTGTCCCAGACGTACAGGCTGTTGGCCGGTGCTGGAACATCTGGCCACTGCCCCGGCGCCACATCCAGCAGACTGACGGCCAGCCCCAGCTGCGCGGCCCGCTCAAGGAGCAGGTCGCGGCTGGTGATGGCAATCAGGGGGTGTGGCTGGGCTTGCGAGGCGAGCAGCAGGCACAGGTCGGGACCGATGCCGGCCGGTTCGCCGGGTGTCAGCGCGAAACGCTTGGGTTTCACTGCGCTGCCTGGTCTGCACCAGGAAGTTTGATCTCTACGTACGCTTCGTCACGGATCTGACGCAGCCAGGTTTGCAGCTCTTCATCGTATTTGCGGTTACGCAGTACGGTCATGGCTTGCTGCTCACGGGCCTGTTCGGTGCCGTCAGTGGCGCGACGGCCAAGGACTTCCAGCACGTGCCAGCCGTATTGGGTCTGGAATGGCTTGGACAGCTGACCTTGCGGGGTCGAAGCCATCACTTCGCGGAATTCCGGTACCAGCACGTTCGGGTCGATCCAGTTCAGGTCGCCACCGTTAAGGGCGGAACCCGGATCTTCCGAATAGTTTTTCGCCAGTTCGGCAAAGTCTTCGCCGGCGGTGATGCGGTCATACAACGATTGCACCAGTGCCTTGGTCTTGGCTTCGTCGCGGATCGGGCTCGGCTTGACCAGGATGTGACGCACATGCACTTCGTCGCGCATCTGCGCTTCGCCGCCACGTTTGCCCAGCAGCTTCAGAATGATGAAGCCGCCCGGTGTACGCGCAGGCTGAGTAATGTCGCCGACGGCCATGCTGCTCAATTCACGATCGAACGGCGGTGGCAGTTGCGCGGCTTTACGCCAGCCCATCTCGCCGCCTTCCAGCGCGTTGTCGCTACCGGATTTGGCCACGGCCATCTGACCGAAGTCGGCGCCTTGCTTGAGCTGCTGGTATACATCCATGGCCTGACGATAAGCGCTCTGAATCGCTTCAGAGTTGGCGCTTTCCGGGGTCGGAATCAGGATGTTGGCCAGGTGCAGTTCTTCGGACAGTTGCATCTTGCCGAGGTCAGAGGCGAGGAAGTTTTTCACTTCCTGCTCGGACACCTGAATGCGTTCTGCCACGCGACGCTGACGCACACGGCTGATGATCATCTCGCGCTTGATCTGATCACGGGCGTCGTCATAGTTCAGGCCATCGCGAGCCAGCGCAGCACGGAACTGATCAACAGTCATGTTGTTGCGCTGGGCGATGGTGCCGACAGCCTGGTTCAACTCTTCGTCAGTGATGCGGATGCCCGAGCGTTCGCCGATCTGCAGTTGCAGGTTTTCGACGATCAGGCGCTCGAGCACTTGCTGATCGAGCACGCCCGGAGGCGGCAGACCGCCACCGCGCTTGGCGATGGTCTGCTGAACTTCGTGAACCCGCTGGTCCAGTTGGCTCTGCATGACCACGTCGTTATCGACGATCGCCACCACTTTATCGATGGACTGTACGGCGGCGTTGGCCGCCGTACCCAGGAACAACGCGCCCAGCAGCACCGGGCGCAGACAATCAGAAAGCTTGGTCTTCACGTTCACGATAACCTTGAATGCCTTTGTCGAGGAAGCTCTCTACCTTGGCGCCAGTCAGGCCGCCGAGTCCCTTCAGAACAATTTGGAGGAAGACGCCATGGTCGCCTTTTTCGTTTTGCGGAGCTTCCTGGCTGAACTCGTCATAGGAAACCCAGTAACGGTTGATCAGGCGCAGTTTCCAGCAGCAGTTGTCGTATTCGAAACCACCGAAAGCTTCCAGCGTGCGATTGCGGTTGTAGTCGTACTGCCAGCGGCTGATAGCGTTCCACTGCGGAACGATCGGCCAGATGACCGAGAAGTCATGCTGCTGGATCTTGTAGTAGTCCTTCACGTAGCCAGGTTGGCCTGGGGTGCCATAGTCACCGCCGCCCACAGACCATTTACCAGTGTTCTGGTCAAAACGGACCTGGTCATTACGGTAGCGATAACCAACGTTGATGACTTTGTTCGGGTTGTCTTCCGGCTGGTAGTGGAACATCGCGCTGCCAGAGCGCGGGCTGCGGCTGTCCGGGTCCCAGTTGTAGTCGGCAGTGGTGCGCCAATCGCGGTTCCAGCGGTATTCGTATTCCAGCGCGTATGGCGAAACGTCGGACTTCGCGTCGTCACGATCGTTGAAAGCGATACCCGGCAGTTGAACCTTGCGATCCTTGAAATACAGAGCCTGGCCAACGCTGATGCGCTGACGTTCGAAACCGTTGTCTTCAATCCAGCGACTGGTTACGCCCAGCGACAGTTTGTTCTCGTCGCCGACACGGTCGGCGCCGGAGAAGCGGTTGTCGCGGAACAGCGAGGCGTAGTTGAAGGTGTATTCGCTGGTGTCGAAAACCGGAATGTCTTCCTGATCAACCTCAGGTACATAGAGGTAGAACAGGCGTGGTTCCAAGGTCTGACGGTAGTTCTTGCCGAAATACGAGGTGTTGCGGTCGAAGTACAGGCCACCATCGATGCTGGCGATCGGTACGCCACGGTTCTGGTTGCTGTCGAACTCGCCGTTGAGCTTTCTCTGTTCTGCGGTCATCGCATCGATCTGCGATTTACCGGTGTTGTCCAGATCAAGCTGATACTGCGTGTACTGGTACTTCAGCGATGGCTTGAGGAAGCCATACGTCCAGTTCATCGGCAGGCTGACGCCCGGCTTCAGATTCAAACGATCGCCGTTGGCGCGAGCCAGGCCAGTGATGTTGTTGTCCAGGCGCGACTCGGTAGTGATGCCGTCTTCCTGTACAAACGTGCCGCTACGCAGGTCGCGATCAAAGCGAACCAACTCGGTCTCGTAATCGAAATTCAGACCTTCCGGGTGATACGGTAGCTGACCATTGAAGGTGATCTGCGGCAGACGGCCATACGGTGTAATGTTCGAAACGGTCGCCAGTTGATACTGCTGAGCGTTGAGGCGTGCGGTGTAGCTGTCGCCACGATAAGTGACCGAGCCCTGCTGGTTGACGAAGTCGTCGCTCTTGACGCCGATCTGGTCGGTTTGCAGGTCCTGGAAGTAATACGGATCGCTGATCTTGGTGTAGTCAACCTGGGTCAGCACGCGGGAGTCGAGGCCGCCCTTGTGCTGCCAGTTGTACATGTAGCGAGTCTCGTTGTAGTCGGACTGACGCTTGCGATCATCGTTCTCGTCGTTGAGGTACGAGGCACCGAACTGACCTTCACTCGACTTGGTCAGGTAGCGGAACTCACCCTCCACCAGCATGCCGCGCTTGCTCATGTAACGCGGGTACAACGTGGCGTCATAGTTAGGCGCCAGGTTGAAGTAGTACGGGGTGACCAGCATGAAGCCGGTGTCGCTGCCCGAGCCGATGGTCGGCGGCAGGAAGCCTGACTGGCGACGGTCGTCGATCGGGAAGTAGATGTACGGGGTGTACAGAATCGGAATGTCTTTGACGCGCAACGTCACGTTGGTCGCGGTACCGAAACCGGTGGCCGGGTTCAGGGTGATGTTGTTGCCCTTGAGCTGCCAGGCGTTGCTGTTCGGTTCGCACGTGGTGTACGTGCCGTCCTTCAGACGAATGATCGCGTTTTCGGCGCGCTTGGCGTACAGCGCGTTACCGCGAATGCGCGATTTGTGCATCACGTATTCGGCGTTGTCGACCTTGGCTTCGCCGGTGTCGAGCTGCACATCGGCGTGGTCGCCGACGATCAGCGCGCCGTTGTCACGGATGCGCACGTTGCCGGCCAGTTCGCCGCGGCTCTCGGCCTGATACAGGTTGGCCTCGTCGGCTTCGACCTGCATGCTGCCCTGACGCATGATCACGTCACCGGCGAGGCTGGCGACTTGTGTGTCCTGCTCGTAACGCGACGCTTTGGCACCGATGAAGGTCGGCGCGTCACTTTTATTCGTCTTGTCATTCATGCCAGGACGAATCGGTTCGATATAGGAACCAGAGCAGTAAGGACCGGTCTCGGCCAATTGCGCAGCGGTGAGCTTCTCGCGCGGAACCCAGTCGAGGTGACTGTAGTCTTCGCTACGGGATTTCAGGCCGCGGCCCTTGGACTCGGTAACCAGTGCGGTTTTCGCGCCAGTGTCGGCGTCGGAACCCTTGTCGGCCGCAGGCTCGCCGGCGGCGCTGACGGCACTGCCGTCATGCACCGGACGCGGCGGCAATGCCGCGGCGGGCGACTTGGGCGCACAGTCCCAGCCACCCGTAGCCGAGACGGAGCAGTCATACTGCTCGGCGGCAACAACGAATTGACTGGCCAGAGGTTGCATAGCCAGCAGACTGCCGGTTACCAACAACGGAAATTTTTTACGAAACGCGGGGGATTTCAATGCCATCTTATTAGTCCGGGCTTCCTGCGTGCCATCTGCCCGCGGTGTGGGCCGCACGCCTCTCGATGGTCTGAAAAAGATGCTGGATAATAAAGCATGACCCGCTTGACGGCTAGCGCCGTCGGAGACCCTTGCAATGCCTGACCAAGATGTACGCTTGCAACACCTGAAAGTTTGGCTCGATGAGCAGTTGGCAAAGTTGTTTGCCGAGCAGGGCTGGGGCACCGTGCCCCCGGCCACGTTGACCGCGGCCAGCAGCGACGCGAGTTTCCGCCGCTACTTCCGCTGGGAGGGCGATGGTCGCAGCTTCGTCGTGATGGACGCGCCGCCACCCCAGGAAAACTGCAAACCGTTCGTGGATATCGCCTTTTTGCTGGCGAAATCCGGAATTAATGTGCCGAAAATTTACGCCGAAGACCTCGAGCGCGGTTTTCTTTTGCTTAATGACCTGGGCAACAAGACCTATCTCGACGTCATCGATGGCGAAAATGCCGACGCGTTATTCCACGATGCCCTGCAAGCGCTGTTGGCTTTTCAACAGTTGCCGATGGTTGCGCCGTTGCCCAGTTACGACGTCGCCCTATTGCGTCGTGAGCTGGAGTTGTTCCCCGAGTGGTACGTCAAGCGCGAGCTGGGCGTCGAGTTCGATGCGGCCCAGCAGCAACAATGGCAGCACATCAGCGAGTTGCTGATCGACAGCGCGCTGGCGCAGCCGAAAGTGCTGGTGCACCGCGACTACATGCCGCGCAACCTGATGCTTAGCGAGCCCAACCCCGGCGTGCTGGACTTCCAGGACGCGGTTTACGGCCCGGTGACCTACGACGTGACCTGCCTGTTCAAGGATGCTTTCCTCAGCTGGCCGGAAGAACGTGTACGCGGCTGGCTGGAAAGTTACTGGCAGCAGGCCTCGGCACTGGACATTCCGGTGCAGGCGGATTTCGAAGACTTCCTGCGCGCCAGCGACCTGATGGGCGTGCAGCGTCACCTGAAAGTCATCGGCATCTTCGCGCGTATCTGCCACCGCGATGGCAAGCCGCGTTATCTGGCCGATGTGCCGCGCTTCTTCTCTTATATAGAAGCAGTGATCGCCCGCCGTCCTGAACTGGCGGAGCTGCAAGCGCTGTTCAGCAGCTTGCGTGCTGGAGCGACGGCATGAAGGCAATGATCCTGGCGGCGGGCAAAGGCGAGCGCATGCGCCCGCTGACCCTGACCACGCCGAAACCGCTGGTGCGTGCCGCCGGCGTGCCGCTGATCGAGTATCACCTGCGCGCCCTCGCGGCCGCAGGCTTCAACGAAGTTGTCATCAACCACGCCTGGCTCGGTCAGCAGATCGAGGATCATCTGGGCGACGGTTCGCGTTTCGGGCTGAGCATCCAGTACTCGCCGGAAGGCGAGCCACTGGAAACCGGTGGCGGGATTTTCCGCGCGCTGCCGTTACTTGGTGACGATGCGTTTCTGGTGGTCAACGGCGACATCTGGACCGATTACGACTTCAGCGTGCTGCACCAGCCGATCAATGGCCTGGCGCATCTGGTGCTGGCCGACAATCCGCCGCATCACCCGAAAGGCGACTTCACTCTCATCGACGGCAAAGTGCAGGACGGCGAGCCTGATGCGCAGACGCTGACTTACAGCGGCATCGCCGTGCTGCATCCGCAGTTGTTCGATGGTTGCAGCGATGGCGCGTTCAAGCTCGCGCCGCTGCTACGCAACGCCATGGCCAAAGGTGAAGTGACGGGCGAGCGGTTGAAGGGGCATTGGGTAGATGTTGGTACCTACGAGCGTCTGGCCGAAGCCGAAGCCTTGATAGAAGCGAGTCGCTGAGATGCTGTGGCCAGGGACTCTGATTGGAGCCGGAGTGGGGTACGCGATTGCCAGCATTCCGGGGGCCATGCTTGGGGCGTTGTTGGGGCAAGCGCTGGATCGGCGCTTGCACTTGCAAAGCTGGGGACATTTACGCGAAAAGCTCGGCGGCCGGCCGATGCTGCGCAACGATGAATTGCTGTTCGTGTTGCTCGGGCGTCTGGCCAAGAGCGACGGGCGCGTCACTGACGGGCATATCCAGCAGGCGCGCAATGAAATGCGCGCGCTGGAAATGAGCGAGCCGGCGACACGGCGGGCCATTGCTGCATTCAATCGCGGCAAGTCCGGCAGCGACAATCTGCGCGGTTATCTGCGTCGTTTGAGTTCGCAACCGCATGCGGCTGAGGGCGTGTTGCGTGCCTGTTGGCGAATGGTCTGGGCTGATGGTCGCGCCGGGGTCAGCGAACGCGAGTTGCTGGCGCAGTGGGGCAAATGGCTCGGCTGGACGGCGCAGCAGGTGCAGGCATTGGCCAGCGATTACGAGCCGGGCAAGCGGCCGATCGTCAGTGCGGCAGTGAGTTACCAGGAGGCAATGAAGTTGCTTGGGGTGTCGGCGAGCAGCGAGCCGGCGCAGATCAAGCGCGCTTACCGACGGTTGCTCAGTCGCCATCACCCGGACAAGATCGCCGGCAGTGGCGCGACCCCGGCACAGGTGCGTGAGGCGACCGAGCGGACGCGGGAATTGCATAGCGCTTATACGCTGATTCGCGAGCGGCGGGATTTTCGCTGACCCTTGAAGATCAAAAGATCGCAGCCTTCGGCAGCTCCTACCTTTGGAATGCATTTTTCCTGTAGGAGCTGCCGAAGGCTGCGATCTTTTGCTTTATCAGTCCGTATTTTGTGGATTCAACCATCCTCGCACCCGCCGAAACAATTGTTCCTGCTCAGCCTTCTTGTCCGGCAACACCTTCAGCGCCACCTGGCTGAACGCCGAGGTCTTCAGACGCTTGCTCGCCTGCATGCGCTCCAGCGCCGCGTTGCGATCCAGCGCTTTGTCCATGTAGAAAATATCCACCGTCGGCAGCTTCAGCGTCGGCGTCAGTTCGGCGAGTGGCGGCAGGGCTTTGGCTGGTGCTTGCGCGTCAACCATCACCAGTTTTTCCACCTGCGGCGTCTGCCGCTCGCTGAGAAAACGCGCCGCCCAGTAGGCGCCGGTGCCATGCCCGAGCACGACGATGCTGCGCGCGCTCTGCTGTTCGGCGTAGGCAATCGCTGCGTCGATGCGCCCGGAGATGCGATCGGCATCGGCCTTGGCTTGTTCTTCGCTGGTCTCGGCGACCACCTGTTCGGCAACTTCCGCTTCACCGCCTGCGGCCTGTTCGATCGGTTGTGCGGTGGCGGCATCCTTGCTTGTGGTTTCCGGGGCTTTCGGCGCCGCGGCCGGTTCGATCACGCGCGGAGCAATGGCGTCGCCTTGCAGATCCGGCAGGGTGATACTCAGGCTGCTCCACTCGACGTCCGGCAATTTGCGTCGCAACGGGCCGATTGCCTGCGGCCAGTCAGCGGTTTCGCCGGCACCGGGGACGATGATCACCGCACCTTTGGGTTCGGCGCTGTTGGCCGGTTTCCACAGGGCGAGGAAAGTGTCGCTGCCAGCCTGCAGTTGTTGCTGCTCTTGCGCTGGCAGTTTACGTTGCAGTGCGGCGGCCTCTTCCTGACTACGCTCAAGCAGTGGCTGGCGCTCGGCCGGTTTTTCTTCGGCGGGTTTATCCGTGGCGGCAGGCGCAGGGTCGGCGGCTTCGACGGAAAACGCACAAGGCAGGATCAGCGACAGGCACAATGCTGGCAGTGCCAGGCGGTAGACAGAGGGCATCGGTTATTCCAGGCCAGAAAAGTATCCCGGCAGCCTAATGGGTTGGTCAGAATTTGTCAGTGTATGAGACTTCAATGAAGCGATTTTGCTGCCTGTGGGTTATCGGCTGTTTGTGGTTTCCCTTGATGGGCTGGGCGGCGCCTGCGCCGCCGGCTCATGCCGCGCAATTGTCGCCAGAGCAGCAGCAATGGCTGGCGCAGCACAACGAATTGCGCGTCGGCCTGGTGTTGCAGGCGCCCTACGCGACCTACGATCGGCGCCTGCAGCGATTGTCCGGGGCCAATGTCGAGTTGATGAAACTGCTGGCCAAAACCCTCGGCGTGGAACTGAGCTGGCGCAACTTTCAGGATCTGGGGGCATTGGAAAACGCTTTGCGCGAGGGCGAGATCGACATCGCCCCGGGCCTCAGCCAGACCCCGAGCGCGCTGCGCCTCTGGCAGTTTTCCGACCCGTACATGCGCGTGCCGCAACTGGTGGTCAGCGACCAGAAAAGCAGCGGCGCGGTCGATCTGGAAAAGCTCGACAGCCAGACCCGCGTCGCCGTGCGCATGCCGAGCAGCACTGCCGACTATCTGCGCAGCAACTATCCGCACTTGAATTTGCAAGGCGTGCCGCTGGAACGGCAAGCGTTGCAACTGCTGTTGAGTCAGCAAGCCTCCTACGCGGTGGTCGACGAAGCACAGTTGGGCCGGCTGTCGGTGGAGCCGGAGTTTGCCGAACTGGTGGTGGTTGGCGATATCGGCCTGCCGCAACTGCTGCGTGTGGCCTCGCGGCGCGATTGGCCGGAACTGGCCGGCATCGTCCAGAGCGCCTTGCGCGCGATCCCGGCCAAGGATCTGGAACAATTGCACAACCAATGGCTGCAGCCGAAATACCCACGGCTGACCGAGTCGCCGGGGTTCTGGCAGAACCTCAGCCTGTTGTTCGCGGTGATGCTGCTCAGTTGCGCGGCAATCGTGGCGTGGCAGCGGCGCCAACAGCACAGCCTCGAACAACGCCTGCTCAGCGCCCGCGAAGACATTGCATTGCGCGCGGCCAGTGAAGAGGCGCTGCGGCTGACACAGTTTTCCATCGACCAAAGCACCGTCGGCATTCTCTGGGTCAATTGGGACAGCCATGTGCGCTACGCCAACCGCGCGGCGGAAAACATGCTTGGTTATCCCTCGGGCGGGCTGATCGAGCGGCCGCTGATCGATTTCGAGCCCGGCCTGCACATGGATCGCTGGCTCAATCTGTGGAAGCGTGCACGGGCCAGTGAAGAAGGGCCGCTGAGCTTCGAAACCAGCTGCCTGCGCGCCGATGGCAGCGTGTTGCCGGCGGACGTTTCCCTGAGCTTCCTGCGTTTTCGCGACAGTGAATATCTGGTGGTCTACCTCACCGACGTCACCGACCGCCGCCGCGCGCTCGCCGCTTTGCAGGAAAGCGAGGCGCGCCTGCAAGGCATCGCCGCCAACGTTCCGGGTCTGGTGTTCAGGCTGGAGCGGGCACCGGTCACCGGGCAGATCGACTTTGCCTACATCAGCGAGGGCAGCGAAAGTCTGGTCGGTTATGCGCCGGCAGCCATCGCTCATCGCGACATGGGCTTGCGCAGCCTCGTGCACCCCGACGACAAGGCCAGTTATCACCGCACCCAGGATCAGGCGCTGGATACCGACAGCGACTGGTCGTGGCAGGGCCGCATCGTCACGCGCCAGGGTGAGCAGCGCTGGGCCGAGATCAAGGCGATCACCCGCCAGCTGGAGGACGGCGCCTATGTATGGGACGGCATCGTCTGGGACATCAGCGAAAGCAAACGCATCGAGCTGGAACTGGCGGCCTCGCGCGAGCAACTCCGTGAACTGTCGGCGCACCTGGAAAGCGTGCGTGAAGAAGAGAAGGCGCGCATCGCCCGGGAAGTTCATGATGAGTTGGGACAGATGCTCACCGTGCTGAAACTGGAGACATCGATGTGCGAATTGGCCTACGCGCAGCTTGATCCGGGACTCAACGAGCGGCTCAACAGCATGAAGCGCCTGATCGCGCAGTTGTTTCAGCTGGTACGCGATGTGGCGACGGCGTTGCGCCCGCCGATCCTTGATGCCGGGATTGCCTCGGCCATCGAGTGGCAGGCTCGGCGTTTCGAGGCGCGCACACAGATACCGTGTCTGGTGCAGGTGCCGGACAACCTGCCGGCACTCAGCGATGCCAAAGCGGTGGGGCTGTTCCGGATATTGCAGGAGGCGCTGACCAATGTGATGCGCCATGCTCAGGCGCACACGGTGGAGCTGACGCTGGAGCTTGCGGGCGATGAATTGTGTCTGACCGTCAGCGATGATGGCGTAGGATTTCTCGCGGCCGAGGGTAGGCCGACGTCGTTTGGCCTGGTCGGCATGCGTGAGCGGGTGCTGATCATGGGCGGGCGGCTGGAGCTGCTGAGTGAGCCGGGGGAGGGCACCAGTCTTAAGGTGTGGGTGCCTGTGGATCGCTAAAAGATCGCAGCCTTCGGCAGCTCCTACACTGATCGCATACCCCTGTAGGAGCTGCCGAAGGCTGCGATCTTTTCGCTTCATGCAAATATCGAGGAAATCCAAGTGATCCGTGTACTGGTAGCCGAAGACCACACCATCGTCCGCGAGGGCATCAAGCAATTGATCGGCCTGGCCAAGGATCTGCAAGTCGTGGGGGAGGCGAGCAATGGTGAGCAACTGCTCGAAACCCTGCGCAGCGTGCCGTGCGAGGTGGTGTTGCTGGACATATCCATGCCCGGGGTCAATGGCTTGGAAGCGATCCCGCGTATCCGTGCGCTGAACAATCCGCCGGCGATTCTGGTGCTGTCGATGCACGACGAAGCGCAAATGGCCGCGCGCGCATTGAAGGTCGGTGCCGCCGGGTATGCGACCAAGGACAGCGATCCGGCGCTGCTGCTCACGGCGATTCGCAAAGTCGCGGCGGGCGGGCGTTACATTGACCCGGAACTGGCCGACCGCATGGTTTTCGAAGTCGGCCTGACCGATACCCGGCCGCTGCATTCGCTGTTGTCAGAACGCGAATTCTCGGTGTTCGAACGCCTGGCCCAAGGCGCCAACGTCAACGACATCGCCCAGCAACTGGCCCTGAGCAGCAAGACCATCAGCACCCACAAGGCGCGGCTGATGCAGAAGCTCAACATCACCTCCCTGGCCGAACTGGTGAAATATGCGATGGAGCACAAACTCCTCTGAACCCGCCCGCCCCTGTAGGAGCTGCCGAAGGCTGCGATCTTTTGATCTTATAAACAGCAAGGTCAAAAGATCGTCCGATCGCGGCCCGAGCCTTCGGCAGCTCCTACATGAGACCGCGTTGGCATATCTGTTAGCGACAAACGCTTTTGCCTTTACTTGCGGCTCGCAGCTTGCCGCTCACCATTGCTTTATCCATTAACGCCATCCTTGTAGGGCAATCCCTACCCCCAACCTTCCATTGCACTTAAGCGATTCTCTCCTGCGCCCCGATTTGCGTGGCCGCCGCCAGCCACTAGGCTTGATGAACAAGCAGTCATCAACAACAAAGGTGTGGGTATGAGCCAGGTCGATACAAGCGCAGGGACCAGTGATGTGCTGGTCAGCTTTCGTGGTGTGCAGAAGAGCTACGACGGCGAGAACCTGATCGTCAAAGACCTCAACCTGGACATTCGCAAGGGCGAATTCCTTACCCTGCTCGGGCCGTCCGGTTCCGGCAAGACCACCAGCCTGATGATGCTCGCCGGCTTCGAAACGCCGACCGCCGGTGAAATCCTCCTGTCCGGGCGTTCGATCAACAACGTGCCGCCGCACAAGCGCGATATCGGCATGGTGTTCCAGAACTACGCGCTGTTCCCGCACATGACTGTCGCGGAGAACCTTGCTTTCCCGTTGACCGTGCGCGGCTTGAACAAAAGCGATGTCAGCGAGCGGGTGAAGAAAGTCCTCAGCATGGTTCAGCTCGATGCGTTCGCTTCGCGCTATCCGGCGCAGTTGTCCGGTGGTCAGCAGCAACGTGTGGCATTGGCCCGCGCGCTGGTGTTCGAGCCGCAGCTGGTGCTGATGGACGAACCGCTGGGCGCCCTCGACAAACAACTGCGTGAACACATGCAGATGGAGATCAAGCACCTGCACCAGCGCCTCGGCGTGACCGTGGTCTACGTGACCCACGACCAGGGCGAAGCACTGACCATGTCCGACCGCGTGGCGGTATTCCATCAGGGCGAGATCCAGCAGATCGCGCCACCGCGCACGCTCTACGAAGAGCCGAAAAACACCTTTGTCGCCAACTTCATTGGCGAGAACAACCGCCTCAACGGCCGCCTGCTCAGCCAGAGTGGCGAGCGCTGCGTGGTCGAGTTGGGGCGTGGCGAAAAAGTCGAGGCGCTGGCCGTCAACGTCGGTCAGACCGGCGAGCCGGTGACTCTGTCGATCCGTCCGGAACGCGTCAGCCTCAACGGTTCGAGCGATCAATGCGTCAACCGCTTCTCAGGGAGGGTGGCGGAATTCATCTATCTGGGCGACCACGTCCGGGTGCGCCTGGAAGTCTGCGGCAAGACCGACTTCTTCGTGAAACAACCGATTGCCGAGCTCGATCCTGCGCTCGCTGTCGGCGACGTGGTACCGCTTGGCTGGCAGGTCGAGCACGTTCGTGCGCTCGATCCGCTTTTAGAGGCGCACTAAGCGCCCCGGCAATACCAACACCAACCCTGCACGTGGAGAGAACAATAAATGTTGAGATCCCTGAAGTTCACCGCCCTGACTCTGGGCCTGATGGGTGCGACCGGCGCAATGGCCGCCGGCCCGGACTTGACCGTGGTGTCGTTTGGCGGGGCGAACAAGGCGGCGCAAGTCAAAGCCTTCTATGCACCGTGGGAAGCGGCGGGCAACGGCAAGATCGTTGCTGGCGAATACAACGGCGAGATGGCCAAGGTCAAAGCCATGGTCGACACCAAGAGCGTGTCGTGGGATCTGGTCGAAGTTGAATCGCCAGAGCTGTCCCGTGGTTGCGACGAAGACATGTTCGAGCAGCTCGATCCTGCGCTGTTCGGCAAAACCGAAGACTACGTCAAGGGTGCCATTCAGCCGTGCGGCGTGGGCTTCTTCGTTTGGTCGACCGTGTTGGCCTACAACGCCGACAAACTGAAAACCGCACCGACCAGTTGGGCGGATTTCTGGGACACGAAGAAATTCCCGGGCAAGCGCGGTCTGCGCAAAGGCGCCAAGTACACCCTCGAATTCGCGCTGATGGCCGATGGTGTGGCGCCGAAAGACGTCTACAAAGAGCTGGCGAGCAAGGGCGGCCAGGATCGTGCCTTCAAGAAACTCGATGAGCTCAAGCCAAGCATTCAGTGGTGGGAAGCCGGCGCACAACCGCCACAGTACCTCGCTTCCGGCGACGTGGTGATGAGTTCGGCCTACAACGGTCGCATCGCGGCGGTGCAGAAAGAATCCAACCTGAAAGTGGTGTGGAACGGCGGCATCTACGACTTCGACGCCTGGGCTATCCCGAAAGGTCTGGACGCCAAGCGCGCCGAAGCGGCGAAGAAATTCATCGCCTTCTCGGTGCAGCCGCAGCAGCAGAAGACCTACTCGGAAAACATCGCCTACGGCCCGGCCAACACCCAAGCCGTACCGCTGCTGGCCAAGGATGTCCTGAAAGACATGCCGACCACCCCGGAAAACATCGCCAACCAGGTGCAGATCGACGTCAGCTTCTGGGCTGATAACGGCGAGCAGTTGGAGCAGCGTTTCAACTCTTGGGCTGCCAAATAACCCAAGCATGCGGACCGATGGCTTTCCGGATGATCGTTCCCACGCTCTGCGTGGGAATGCCGCCCGGGACGCTCCGCGTCCCTGTGTGACGCAGAGCGTCACTGGATACATTCCCACGCAGAGCGTGGGAACGATCACTGGCAAAAGTTCGAGGTGGTTCGCCACCTCTGTAACGATCAAAGATTTGCGGAGTACGTCATGGCCATCGCCGTTCCCCTGAACGAGGGCGCCAGCCCCACCTTGAAGCAGAAGCTCAAGCACGCCGAGCGGGTCAACCGCTGGAAAGCCCAGGCACTGATTGCGCCGCTGGTGCTGTTTCTGCTGCTGGTGTTTCTGGTGCCGATCGTGGCGCTGCTCTATAAAAGCGTCGGCAACCCGGAAGTGGTTGGCGGCATGCCGCGCACTGTCACCGCCATCGCCAGTTGGGACGGCCGTGGTCTGCCCGCCGAGCCGGTGTACAAGGCGGCCAGCGAAGACCTCGCCGAAGCCCGCAAAAACCAGACGCTGGGCGATCTGTCCAAGCGCTTGAACATGGAGTTGGCCGGCTACCGCAGCCTGCTGACCAAAACCGCCCGGGCGCTGCCGTTCGCCAGCGAACCGGCTTCTTATAAAGAAGCGCTGGAAGCGCTCGACGAACGCTGGGGCGACCCGGCCTACTGGCAAGCGGTGAAACGCAACACCAGCAGCATCACTCCGTATTACCTGCTGGCGGCGGTCGATCACCGCATCGATGACCTCGGCGAACTGGCTCCAGCCACCCCGGATCAGGCGATCTACCTCGACATCTTCGCTCGCACGTTCTGGATGGGCCTGGTCATCACCGTGATCTGCCTGCTGCTCGCCTATCCACTGGCTTATCTGCTGGCGAATCTGCCTTCGCGGCAGAGCAACCTGCTGATGATCCTGGTGCTGCTGCCGTTCTGGACTTCGATTCTGGTGCGGGTCGCAGCATGGATCGTGCTGCTGCAATCCGGCGGTCTGATCAACAGTGCGTTGCTGGCCATGGGCATCATCGATAAACCGCTGGAACTGGTGTTCAACCGCACCGGCGTATACATCTCGATGGTGCACATTCTGCTGCCGTTCATGATTCTGCCGATCTACAGCGTGATGAAAGGCATCTCGCCCACCTACATGCGCGCGGCGATTTCCCTCGGCTGTCATCCGTTCGCCAGTTTCTGGCGGGTGTACTTCCCGCAGACCTACGCCGGTGTTGGCGCCGGCTGCCTGTTGGTGTTCATCCTCGCCATCGGCTACTACATCACCCCGGCGCTGCTCGGCAGCCCGAACGACCAAATGGTCAGTTACTTCGTCGCCTTCTACACCAACACCAGCATCAACTGGGGCATGGCCACTGCGCTCGGCGGGCTGCTCTTGCTGGCGACCGTGGTGCTTTATCTGATCTACAGCTGGCTGGTCGGCGCCAGTCGCCTGCGCCTGAGCTAAGGGGAATTTGCGATGCTGAGTCCTTACATGTCGCCCATCGAACGGGTGTGGTTCTACAGCCTGCGGATCCTCTGCGGCCTGATTCTGTTGTTCCTGATCCTGCCGGTGCTGGTGATCATTCCGCTGTCGTTCAACTCGGGGAGTTTTCTGGTCTATCCACTGCAGGGTTTCTCGCTGCAGTGGTACCACGACTTCTTCGCCTCGGCGGAATGGATGCGTGCACTGAAGAACAGCATCATCGTCGCCCCGGCGGCGACGGTGCTGGCGATGATTTTCGGCACGCTGGCGGCGATCGGCCTGACCCGTGGCGACTTCCCCGGCAAATCGCTGGTGATGGCACTGGTGATTTCACCGATGGTGGTGCCGGTGGTGATCATCGGCGTGGCGAGTTATCTGTTCTTCGCGCCGCTGGGGCTGGGTAACAGCTTCTTCTCGCTGATCGTCGTGCATGCGGTATTGGGTGTGCCGTTTGTGATCATCACCGTGTCGGCGACGTTGCAGGGGTTTAATCACAACCTGGTGCGTGCTGCTGCGAGTCTCGGTGCATCGCCGCTGACTGCATTCCGCCGGGTGACCTTGCCGCTGATTGCGCCGGGAGTGATTTCCGGGGCGCTGTTTGCCTTTGCCACTTCTTTCGATGAAGTGGTGGTGACGCTGTTCCTTGCCGGACCCGAGCAGGCGACATTGCCTCGGCAGATGTTCAGCGGGATTCGCGAGAACCTCAGCCCGACGATTGCCGCGGCGGCGACGTTGCTGATTGCCTTCTCGGTGATCTTGCTGCTGACGCTGGAATGGCTGCGCGGGCGCAGCGAGAAACTCCGCACCGCGCAGGTCTGACACCAGCCCCTGCCGGAACCGAATCGTCCTCTGTAGGAGCTGCCGAAGGCTGCGATCTTTTGATTTTGCTTTTAGATCAAGATCAAAAGATCGCAGCCTTCGGCAGCTCCTACAGGTTATCCGTTGGTCATTCATGACCTGAATAGCAGACAACCCCAAATCCCCAGCTAATCTTGTGCCCAGCTCCCACATCTATAAGAGGCTGCGCACCATGAGTCTGTCCCAGTTCAAAATCGCTCACAAACTGATCACCGGCGCCGCAGCCATCGAGCAACTGGCCGCCGAACTCACCCGCCTCGACATCGACAACCCGTTGATCGTCACCGACGCCGCGCTGGTCAGGTCCGGTACCGTCGAGCTGGCGCTGGTGCAACTCGGCGGGCGCGAGTACGAGATTTTCGACCGTGTGCTGCCCGATCCGGAAATCGCCATCGTCGAAGACTGCATGCGCGCCTATCGCGAAGGCGGGCATGACGGCTTGATCGGCCTCGGGGGCGGCAGCGCCATCGATATTGCCAAAAGTGTCGCCGCCTACGCCGGATATCACGGCGCGCTGGAAGATCTATTCGGCGTCGACCAGGTGCCGCGCAAAGGCCCGCCGCTGATCGCCATTCCGACCACCGCCGGCACCGGCTCTGAAGTCACCAACGTGGCGATCCTCTCGGACAAGGTCGCGCAGTTGAAGAAAGGCATCGTCAGCGACTATCTGCTGCCGGACGTGGCGCTGGTCAGTCCGCAAATGACCCTGACCTGTCCGCGCAGCGTCACCGCCGCCAGTGGTGTCGATGCACTGGTGCACGCCATCGAATCCTATCTGTCGGTGAATGCCTCGCCGATCACCGACTCTCTCGCCATCGGCGCAATCAAGCTGATCGCCAGCGCTCTGCCCAAGGCCTACGCCAACGGCGCCAATTTGCAAGCGCGCGAAGACATGGCCACCGCCAGCCTGATGGCCGGCATGGCGTTCGGTAACGCCGGGGTCGGCGCGGTGCATGCGCTGGCGTATCCGCTGGGTGGGCGCTTCAACATTGCCCACGGTGTCAGCAATGCCTTGCTGCTGCCCTATGTGATGACCTGGAACAAAATGGCCTGCGTCGAACGCATGCAGGATATTGCCGAAGCCATGGGCGTGAAGACCGCGCATCTGAGCGCCAGCGAAGCCGCGGACAAAGCCGTGCAGGCCATGACCGACCTGTGCGCGGCGGTGGAAATCCCTGCCGGGCTGCGCAGTTTCGGCGTGCCGGAGGAAGCGATCCCGGCGATGGCCGTGGAGGCCGCCGGCATCGAGCGGCTGATGCGCAACAATCCGCGCAAACTCAGCGCCGGCGATATCGAGAAGATTTACCGCGCGGCTTACTGAGGCGCGATCGCTGAAGGCTCATGGCACAACCCAATCATCGCGGTCCCGGTGCGCGTGTGGAAACTTGAGGTATACAATGCGCGCCATCGTGATTTAGCTCAGCACAGGTGCGTCATGCAGCCCTTCGTAATTGCTCCGTCGATCCTCTCCGCCGACTTCGCCCGCCTCGGCGAGGAAGTGGACAACGTTCTCGCCGCCGGCGCCGACTTCGTCCACTTCGATGTCATGGACAACCACTACGTACCGAACCTGACGATCGGCCCGATGGTCTGCGCGGCACTGCGCAAGTATGGCGTCACCGCGCCGATCGACGCGCACCTGATGGTCAGCCCGGTGGACCGCATCGTCGGCGACTTCATCGAAGCCGGCGCGACCTACATTACCTTCCACCCGGAAGCCACGCTGCACGTCGATCGCTCGCTGCAACTGATCCGCGAAGGCGGCTGTAAGTCCGGTCTGGTGTTCAACCCGGCGACCCCGCTGGACGTGCTCAAGTACGTGATCGACAAGGTCGACATGGTCCTGCTGATGAGCGTCAACCCGGGCTTCGGCGGGCAGAAGTTCATTCCCGGCACCCTCGACAAGTTGCGTGAAGCGCGGGCGATCATCGACGCCTCGGGCCGCGACATCCGCCTGGAAATCGACGGCGGCGTCAACGTCAACAATATCCGCGAAATTGCCGCTGCTGGTGCTGACACCTTCGTCGCCGGCTCGGCCATTTTCAACGCGCCGAACTATCAGGAAGTCATCGACAAGATGCGTTCCGAACTGGCACTGGCGCGCCCATGAGCGGTTTTGAGCAGTTGTTCCCGGGGCAGTTGCCACGGTTGGTGATGTTCGATCTGGATGGCACGCTGATCGATTCGGTTCCCGACCTGGCGGCGGCGGTGGACACCATGCTGCTCTCCCTCGGCCGTCCGCCGGCGGGTATCGAAGCGGTGCGCGAATGGGTCGGCAATGGCGCGCCGGTGCTGGTGCGTCGGGCCTTGGCCGGTAGCATCGATCATTCGGCGGTGGATGACGCTGAAGCCGAGCGCGCACTGGAGATTTTCATGGAGGCGTACGGCGCCAGCCATGAGCTGACCGTGGTCTATCCCGGTGTGCGCGACACGCTCAAGTGGCTGCACAAGCAAGGCGTGGCCATGGCGCTGATCACCAACAAGCCCGAGCGCTTCGTCGCGCCGCTGCTCGATCAGATGAAGATCGGCCGCTACTTCAAGTGGATCATCGGCGGCGATACCCTGCCGCAGAAGAAGCCTGACCCGGCGGCGCTGTTCTTCGTAATGAAAATGGCCAACATTCCGGCCTCGCAATCGTTGTTCGTCGGCGACTCGCGCAGCGATGTGCAGGCGGCGAAAGCAGCGGGGGTCAAGTGTGTGGCGCTGAGTTACGGCTACAACCATGGCCGGCCGATTGCCGAGGAATCCCCGGCACTGGTGATCGACGATTTGCGCAAACTAATTCCCGGTTGCCTGGATCTGGCCGGTGGGATAACGTTGCCCGACGCTGTTCAACCCCCTTCTGGAAACGCCATCGTGGTGGTCACCCGCAAACTCTGGATGAAAGTCATCAAGGCCCTGGCCCGCTGGCGTTGGCGCGCCTGACTGATTCTGGCCGGCCGTGCCGGCGCGTTTGCATACCTGACTGATTGCACCTCACACCACGAGGCACCTTATGAATCGCGAAGAATTCCTGCGTCTGGCCGCTGACGGCTATAACCGCATCCCGCTGGCCTGCGAAACCCTGGCCGACTTCGACACGCCGCTGTCGATCTACCTGAAACTGGCCGACCAGCCCAACTCCTACCTGCTCGAATCGGTGCAGGGCGGCGAGAAATGGGGCCGTTACTCGATCATCGGCCTGCCGTGCCGCACCGTGCTGCGAGTCCACGACCATCACGTCAGCATCAGCGTGGATGGCGTCGAGACCGAAAGCCACGAGGTTGAAGACCCGCTGGCGTTCGTCGAAACCTTCAAGGCGCGCTACAACGTGCCGACCATCGCCGGCCTGCCGCGCTTCAACGGTGGACTGGTCGGCTACTTCGGTTACGACTGTGTGCGCTATGTCGAGAAGCGTCTGGGCAAATGCCCGAACCCGGATCCGCTGGGCGTGCCGGACATTCTGCTGATGGTTTCCGACGCCGTTGTGGTGTTCGACAACCTGGCCGGCAAGATGCACGCGATCGTCCTCGCCGACCCTGCGCAGGCCGATGCCTTCGAGCAAGGCCAGGCGCGGTTGCAGGAACTGCTCGAGCAACTGCGTCAGCCGATCACCCCGCGTCGTGGCCTGGATTTCAGCAAACAGCAATCGGCCGATCCGGTGTTTCGTTCCAGTTTCACTCAGGACGATTACGAAAAAGCCGTCGACACCATCAAGGAATACATCCTCGCCGGCGACTGCATGCAGGTGGTGCCATCGCAGCGCATGTCGATCGACTTCAAGGCAGCGCCAATCGATCTGTATCGCGCGCTGCGTTGCTTCAACCCGACGCCGTACATGTACTTCTTCAACTTCGGCGATTTCCACGTCGTCGGCAGTTCGCCGGAAGTGCTGGTGCGCGTCGAAGACAACCTGATCACCGTGCGCCCGATCGCCGGCACGCGCCCACGCGGTGCCACCGAAGAAGCCGACGTGGCGCTGGAGCAGGATCTGCTCTCGGATGACAAGGAGATCGCCGAGCACTTGATGCTGATCGATCTGGGCCGCAACGATACCGGGCG
>NZ_RCOD01000024.1:10818-72023 GCF_004307505.1 Pseudomonas sp. Sample_11 | reverse complement strand
CGCGACCCCCGGCGTGACAGGCCGGTATTCTAACCGACTGAACTACCGCTGCGCGTCGGTGCAGGCACTTTCAGCCTACTCTCTTGCTTGCGCAAGCTTCTCGGGAGTGGTGGGTGATGACGGGATCGAACCGCCGACATTCTGCTTGTAAGGCAGACGCTCTCCCAGCTGAGCTAATCACCCGTTTGCATCTCCGAGGCCGCGAAATTTACGCAGGTGGCGAAGCTAAGTCAATAGCAGGATTGGAGTTTTTTTCAAAAACGGCTTCAAGCTTCAAGCTTCAAGCTTCAAGCTTCAAGAAAAGGATGATCACCTAAAGCAGGCACACCAGCGTCTTGCTTTAACTTGAAGCTTGCAGCTTGCAGCTTGAAGCTCGAAGCTGCCTTTCACTGCTCGTAGATCATCTTCTTGGTCATGCCGCCGTCGACGACGAATTCCTGGCCGGTGACAAACCCGGCATTCCTCGACAGCAACCACGCCACCATCGCCGCCACGTCCTCGACAGTCCCTACCCTGCCCGCCGGATGCTGGGCGTGATCGGCATCGGCCAAAGGTTCGGCGCGGCGCACAGAGGGATCACGAGTATCGATCCAGCCCGGACTGACTGCGTTCACGCGGATTTCCGGCCCGAGGCTGATCGCCAGTGCGTGAGTGAGCGCCAACAGCCCGCCCTTGCTCGCAGCGTAGGCCTCGGAGTCCGCCTCCGACTGTCGCGCGCGGGTCGAGGCCAGATTTACGATCGAACCGTTGTGCGCACGCAGATACGGCGCACAGTGCTTGGCCAGCAACATCGGCCCGCTCAGATTCACCGCCAGCACCCGATTCCAATACGCCAGATCGAGGCTTTCCAAGGTGATGTTGTGCGGATCGGCGACCGCCGCGTTGCAGACCAATGCATCAAGGCGACCAAACTGCCCCAATACCTCGGCCACGCCCAGCGCGACCTGATTTTCGTCGGCAACGTCCATGGCGATAAACCAGGCATTCTCGCCCAGCACCTTCGCCACTTTCGAACCACGCGCCCGATCGAGATCGGTCAGCACCACTTGCCAGCCTTCGCTGATCAGCCAGGCGGCAATTCCGAGGCCGATACCGCGTGCAGCGCCAGTGACCAGCGCCACGCGGCCATGGGTATTGGCCGCCGGTGTGGACAACTCGATCACAATGCCGCCAGACCGCGCGCCAGGTCAGCTTGCAGGTCAGCCACATCTTCCAGACCGACCGCAACGCGGATCAGACTGTCACGAATGCCTGCCGCTTCACGCTCCTGTGGCGCCAGACGGCCGTGGGAGGTGGTGCTTGGATGGGTGATCGTGGTTTTGCTGTCGCCGAGGTTGGCGGTGATCGAAATCAACCGCGTGGCATCGATTAAGCGCCAGGCGCCTTCTTTGCCGCCCTTGACCTCGAAGCTGACCACCGCACCAAAACCCTTCTGCTGGCGCTGGGCCAACTCGTGCTGCGGATGGCTCTTCAGACCGGCGTAATGGACCTTCTCGATGCCGTCCTGCTGCTCCAGCCATTCGGCCAGCGCCTGAGCGTTCGCGCAATGCGCTTTCATGCGCAGGTTGAGGGTCTCGAGGCCTTTGAGGAAGATCCACGCGTTGAACGGGCTGAGGGTCGGCCCGGCGGTCCGCAGGAAACCCACCACTTCTTTCATCTGTTCACCGCGACCGGCGACAACGCCGCCCATGCAGCGACCCTGACCGTCGATGAACTTGGTCGCCGAGTGCACGACAATGTCCGCGCCGAGCTTCAGCGGCTGCTGCAACGCCGGGGTGCAGAAGCAGTTGTCGACCACCAGCTGCGCGCCCTTGGCATGAGCGATTTCTGCCAGCGCGGCGATATCCACCAGCTCGGCCAACGGGTTGGACGGCGACTCGACAAAAAGCAGTTTGGTGTTGGACTTGATCGCCGCGTCCCAGGCTGACAGATCGGCCAGCGGGACGTAATCGACTTCGACGCCGAAGCGCTTGAAATACTTCTCGAAGAGGCTGATGGTCGAGCCGAACACGCTACGCGATACCAGCACGTGATCGCCAGCACTGCACAGGCTCATCACCACCGCCATGATCGCGGCCATGCCGGTGGCCGTGGCGACGGCCTGCTCGGCGCCTTCCAGCGCGGCGATGCGCTCTTCGAATGCGCGCACGGTCGGGTTGGTGTAGCGCGAATAGACGTTGCCGGGCACTTCGCCGGCAAAGCGCGCCGCTGCATCGGCAGCGGTGCGGAACACGTAACTGGAGGTGAAGAACATCGGGTCACCGTGCTCGCCTTCCGGCGTGCGGTGCTGACCGGCACGGACGGCCAGGGTATCGAACGCTACGCCTTCGAGGTCGCTGTCCAGCCGACCGGCATCCCATTCCTGACTCATGCTGTCTCTCCTTGCTGTTCTCGAACAATAAATATCAGATACAAAACCGGCCCCTCAGGGCCGGTGGAAACTCAGTTGTTGTACAGATCGATGATCGCACTGACTGCCTGGGTCTTGACCTTCGAGGCATCGTTGCGCGCCTGTTCGATCTTGTTCAGGTAAGCCTCGTCGACGTCACCGGTCACGTACTTGCCGTCGAACACTGCGCAATCGAAGTGCTCGATCTTGATCTTGCCGCCACCGACCGCTTCGATCAAGTCAGGCAAGTCCTGATAGATCAGCCAGTCAGCGCCGATCAGATCGGCCACGTCCTGAGTCGAACGGTTGTGCGCGATCAGTTCGTGAGCGCTCGGCATGTCGATACCGTAGACGTTCGGGAAGCGCACCGCAGGTGCCGCCGAGCAGAAGTAGACGTTTTTCGCGCCGGCTTCGCGGGCCATCTGGATGATCTGCTTGCAAGTGGTGCCGCGCACGATCGAGTCATCGACGAGCATGACGTTCTTGCCGCGGAATTCCAGCTCGATGGCGTTGAGCTTCTGGCGTACCGACTTCTTGCGTGCGGCCTGGCCCGGCATGATGAAGGTGCGACCGATGTAACGGTTCTTGACGAAGCCTTCGCGGAATTTCACGCCCAGGTGATTGGCCAGTTCCAGCGCTGCGGTACGGCTGGTGTCCGGAATCGGGATGACCACGTCGATGTCGTGCTCAGGGCGCTCGCGCAGGATCTTCTCGGCAAGCTTCTCGCCCATGCGCAGACGCGCCTTGTACACCGACACGCCGTCGATGATCGAGTCCGGACGCGCCAGGTAGACGTGTTCGAAAATGCACGGGGTCAGCGACGGGTTGGTTGCGCACTGACGGGTGTGCAGCTTGCCATCTTCGGTGATGTACACCGCTTCGCCTGGCGCGAGGTCGCGGATCAGGGTGAAACCGAGCACGTCCAGGGAAACGCTTTCCGAGGCGATCATGTACTCGACGCCTTCGTCAGTGTGACGCTGACCGAACACGATCGGACGAATGCCGTGCGGGTCGCGGAAACCGACGATGCCGTATCCGGTGACCATCGCCACCACGGCGTAACCACCCACGCAGCGGTTGTGCACGTCGGTCACAGCGGCGAACACGTCCTCTTCGGTCGGCTGCAGCTTGCCGCGCTGGGCCAGCTCGTGAGCGAACACGTTGAGCAGCACTTCCGAGTCGGAACTGGTGTTGACGTGACGCAGATCGGATTCGTAGATCTCTTTGGCCAACTGTTCAACGTTGGTCAGGTTACCGTTGTGCGCCAGGGTGATGCCGTACGGCGAGTTGACGTAGAACGGCTGGGCTTCGGCCGACGTCGAGCTGCCGGCAGTCGGGTAACGGACGTGGCCGATACCCATGTGGCCGACCAGACGCTGCATGTGACGCTGCTGGAACACGTCACGCACCAGGCCATTATCCTTGCGCAGGAACAACCGGCCATCATGGCTGGTCACGATACCGGCAGCGTCCTGGCCGCGGTGCTGGAGCACGGTTAGCGCGTCATACAGCGCCTGATTGACGTTCGACTTACCGACGATACCGACGATGCCACACATGCGACGCAACCCCTACTTAATGGATCTGAACTGAACAGCACTCACTGAGGCGTTTTCGCCGTCGGCAAGAGCTGCTCCTTGAACGGAATCTCAGCGGGTACGCTGATTCCGCTGGCAAGCCACTGACTGCTCCACCCGAGTATCAGGTTTTTGGACCAGTCGGCGACCAATAGAAACTTGGGCACGAGCTGTGATTCTTTCCACCACCCGTCCTGCTGTACCGGCCCCAGGCTCAACAGCCCGACCGCCACGACCACCAGCAACACGCCACGCGCTGCGCCGAAGGCCATGCCGAGGAATCGATCGGTCCCGGACAACCCGGTGACGCGAACCAACTCGCCGATAAGATAATTGATCATTGCGCCCACGATCAGTGTGGCGACAAACATGATGGCACAGCCCGCAATCACGCGAGCCGATGGGGTTTCGATGTATCCGGCGAGGTACTCGGACAGTGAGCCACCAAACATCCAGGCAACCGCTCCTGCGATGATCCAGGTCAGCAGCGATAACGCTTCCTTTACGAAGCCGCGGCTCAGACTGATCAATGCGGAGATGGCGATGATTGCAACGATCGCCCAGTCAACCCAGGTAAATGGCACAGTGCAGCCTACAGACGGATAAGGCGGCGCATTTTAGCAGAGCGCATGGCTGTCGGTAAGCTGCGATTGTCAGTGCTTTTCAATCGAGGTGATAGATTTCAGCCACGTTCAGGCTGAAAACGGACAACGAAGCCTTTGAGGTTCTGCTGACGACTCAGCAGATCACGCAGACGGTCGGCTTCGGCACGCTCGATCAGCGGACCGACGAACACCCGATTCTTGCCATCGGCCGAACGAATGTAGGCGTTATAACCCTGGCTGCGCAGGTTCTTCTGCAGGCTCTCGGCGCTGGCACGGCTCGACAGGCTGGCAAGTTGCACTGACCAGCTCACCGACAGACCGTTGGCATCGACGCGGCTCTGCGTGGTGTCAGGCTTGCTGGTTGCGGAGGTGATTGGCTGAGCCGGCGCCGGAATCGGCTTGGCCACTGGTGGCGGCGTTGCCGGGCGGGCAATCTGCGCCGGGATGGTCGGTGCCGGGGCGGCAGGAGCAGCAGCCGGAGCAGCAGGCACCACTTCTTCAGCGACCTCTTCGTCCGTTGGCACCGGCTCTTGTGGCAAAGCCTGGGGCTCAGGCACGGCGACCGGGTCCATTTGCACTTGCGGCATGGCCGAAGGCTGAGGCGCAGCCGGGGCCTCGACGGTCACCTGACGCTGCTCATCCTGACGGGAAAACAGCATCGGCAGGAAGATCACCGCCAGCGCCACCAGCACCAGCGCGCCAACCATGCGCTGCTTGTACGCTTTATCCAGCAAAGCCATTTGCCGCTTCCTCCGTGGAGCGCCGGGCCAGCCATTCAAGGGCCTCGGCGACACAATAAAATGATCCGAACAACAGAATCTCGTCGTCGCTGGTTGCTATAGCGCACTGCCCTTCCAGAGCGGCCGCAACGCTGGCATAGGACGTAACCGAAGCACCAAGGTTCTGCAGCGCTGCCTCAAGCTCAGCTACGGGACGCGCACGCGGCGAATCCAGCGGCGCGACAGCCCAATGCGCGACACTAGCATTCAATTCGCCAACAACACCATCGAGATCCTTGTCCGCCAGCAACCCGAACACCGCCAGACGCTTGCCAACCGGCGGCCGCGCAGCCAGACGTCGCGCGAGATATTCAGCGGCATGCGGATTGTGACCAACATCCAGCAACAGGTTCAGGCGCTTGCCATTCCATTCGAACGAACGACGATCGAGGCGCCCGACCACGCGCGTCGCCTGCAACGCCGCGACAATCTGTTCGGCATTCCACGGCAAACCTGTCAGCAGATAGGCTTGCAGCGCCAGCGCGGCGTTTTCCATCGGCAGATCAAGCAGTGGCAAATCACGCAATTCGACCGCTTGGCCCTGCGCGTCGGTACCGCGCCACTGCCAGTGCTGCTCGGTGAAGCCAAGATCGAAATCGCGTCCACGCAGGAAGAACGGGCAAGCCAGTTCGTGCGCCTTGTCGAACAGTGGTTGCGGAGGATTCAGGTCGCCACACAGTGCAGGCTTGCCCTGGCGGAGAATTCCGGCCTTCTCGAAGGCCACGGATTCGCGGGTATCGCCCAGATAATCGGCGTGATCGACGCCAATGCTGGTGACCAGCGCAATATCGGCATCGACTACATTGACGGTATCCAGACGCCCGCCCAACCCGACTTCAAGCACCACAGCGTCAAGCGCAGACTGCTGGAACAGCCAGAACGCCGCAAGGGTGCCCATTTCGAAGTAAGTCAGGGAAGTGTCGCCGCGGCCCGCCTCGACCGCAGCAAAGGCTTCGCACAGCTGCGCGTCAGTGGCTTCGACGCCGTTGAGCTGCACCCGCTCGTTGTAACGCAGCAGGTGCGGAGAATTGTAGACACCAACGCTCAGGCCCTGCGCACGCAGCAACGAAGCCACGAACGCGCAGGTCGAACCCTTGCCGTTGGTGCCAGTGACCGTGATCACCCGAGGCGCCGGCTGGCCCAGCCCCATGCGGGACGCTACCTGTTGCGAACGCTCCAGGCCCATGTCGATGGCCGACGGATGCAACTGCTCGAGGTAGGCGAGCCATTCACCAAGGGTGCGCTGGGTCATACGTTGGCAGGCACCGGCGGCACCACGATCGGTTCGATCGGCGCGGCGACGAACTTCGGCGTCGGCTTGCCGGTCATCTGTGCCAGCAGGTTACCCAGACGTGGGCGCAGTTCCTGACGGTGGATGATCATGTCGATCGCGCCGTGCTCCAGCAGGAACTCGCTGCGCTGGAAGCCTTCCGGCAGTTTCTCGCGCACGGTCTGCTCGATTACCCGCGGACCGGCGAAGCCGATCAGGGCTTTCGGTTCGCCGACGATGACGTCGCCAAGCATCGCCAGACTGGCGGAAACGCCGCCGTAGACCGGGTCGGTCAGTACGGAGATGAACGGAATGCCTTCTTCACGCAGGCGCGCCAGCACGGCCGAGGTCTTGGCCATCTGCATCAGCGAGATCAGCGCTTCCTGCATGCGTGCACCACCGGAGGCGGCGAAGCAGATCATCGGGCAGCGGTTTTCCAGTGCGTAGTTGGCAGCGCGCACGAAGCGCTCACCGACGATGGCGCCCATGGAACCGCCCATGAAGTTGAATTCGAATGCCGAAACCACTACCGGCATGCCCAGCAGGGTACCGCTGACCGAGATCAGCGCATCTTTCTCGCCGGTCTGCTTCTGCGCAGCGACCAGGCGGTCCTTGTACTTCTTGCCGTCGCGGAATTTCAGACGGTCAACCGGCTCCAGGTCAGCACCCAGTTCGTTGCGGCCTTCCGGATCGAGGAAGATGTCGATACGCGCACGTGCGCCGATGCGCATGTGGTGGTTGCACTTGGGGCAAACGTCCAGGGTCTTTTCCAGCTCCGGACGGTACAACACCGCCTCGCAGGACGGGCATTTGTGCCACAGACCTTCAGGCACCGAGCTCTTCTTGACCTCCGAGCGCATGATCGAAGGGATCAGTTTGTCTACTAACCAGTTGCTCATGCTTTCTTTCTCCAGTACCGGCGGCCCGAACGCTCTGGTTCGCAGCCCCGCGTATGCCCTTGAGCTAAATTCATGTGTGTGGCGATGGTTGATGAACAGTCGCGGTCAGCGCGGAACATGACCTGCGTACGATTCAGCAACCCTCAGCCGCGCCTGCTTTGTGCAAGTGCATTGATGGACGGCGGCAGACTGCCAGCCGTCACATCGACGATGTATTGCCGCGCACCGCGTTGATGAATGCGCGAATCTTGTGGTGATCCTTGATGCCTTTGCTCGCTTCTACCCCGCCGCTGACATCCACCGCGTAGGGCTTGACCCGCGCTACCGCATCAGCAACGTTCTCCGGCGTCAGGCCACCGGCCAGAATCAGCGGCTTGCTCAGGTGTTGCGGAATCAGTGACCAGTCAAACGCCTCGCCGGTTCCGCCAGGCACCCCTTCGACATACGTGTCGAGCAGTACGCCACTGGCGCCGGGAAAGGCATCGCAGGCAGCGGCAATGTCATCGCCAGCCTTGACCCGCAGCGCTTTGATGTACGGACGATGCCAGCCTTCGCACTCCTGCGCGCTTTCGTCGCCATGAAATTGCAGCAGATCAAGCGGCACCGCATCGAGGATTTCTCCCAGCTCGCAACGACTGGCATTGACGAACAGCCCCACGGTGGTGACGAACGGCGGCAACGCCTTGATGATCGCCCTTGCCTGCTGCACATTCACTGCACGCGGGCTCTTGGCGTAAAACACCAGACCAATCGCATCGGCGCCGGCTTCGACGGCGGCCAGCGCATCTTCGATGCGGGTAATGCCGCAGATCTTGCTGCGAACAGCTGACATGTCAGGAAAACCTCAAGGCAAAATCCGAAAACGTCCCGGATGGTAACAAAAGCGTCCGAGGGCGTCAGCCGTCAAGTTCGGAGAAACCCGTAAGGAAATGTGGCCCGATAAAGCGCTCGGGTAACGGGAATTCGTCGTGGTACTCGACCTGCACCAGATACAGCCCGTACGGATGCGCCGTCACCCCGCCGGAGCGACGCTCGCGACTCTCCAGCACTTCTTTCATCCACTCCACCGGGCGCTCCCCGGCACCGATGGTCATCAGCACACCGGCAATATTGCGCACCATGTGATGCAGGAAGGCATTGGCCCGAATGTCGAGCACGATCATCTTGCCGTGACGAGTCACGCGCAGGTGATGCATCTTCTTGATCGGCGACTTGGCCTGGCACTGACCGGCCCGGAACGCGCTGAAATCGTGAGTACCGATCAGGTACTGCGCGGCCTCGGCCATGCGCTCGGCGTCGAGCGGGCGGTGATTCCAGGTGATTTCTTCGTTGAGGTGCGCCGGGCGAATCTGATCGTTGTAGATCACATAGCGATAACGCCGGGCGATGGCCTTGAAGCGCGCATGAAAATGCGCCGGCATGACCCTGGCCCAACTGACGCTGATGTCGTGAGGCAGATTGATGTTGGCGCCCATGACCCAGGCTTTCAGCGAGCGATCAACCTGGGTGTCAAAGTGCACCACTTGCCCGCAGGCATGCACGCCGGCATCGGTACGCCCGGCGCATTGCAGGGAAACCGGCGAATTGGCGACTTTCGACAGGGCCTTTTCAAGCTCTTCCTGCACCGTCGCCACACCGGTCAACTGACGCTGCCAGCCGCTGTAGCGCGAGCCTTTGTACTCAACGCCCAGCGCGACGCGGTAAAAGCCGTCGGGCGCCATTTCGGCGACCGGGTTATCTATGTTTGCCAAGGTGGTACAGCCTGCTGATTTTGCAAAGGCGGGCATTATAAGGCGGTGGGCCGGGGATGCCAGAGGTTCTCTGTCGCATGATCTGCCGCCATCGCTGGCAAGCCAGCTCCCACATTGATTTGCGGCGCGCACCCAACCTGTGGGAGCTGGCTTGCCAGCGATGACGACGGCACTCACAACCCTTCATCCGGCACAAACAAAAACGGCAGCCCCACCGGGCTGCCGCTTGTTGTTTACCGCTGAACTTACGCCAGGTTGGAAAGCATTTCCTTTGCCTCTCCCCGCTGCTTCTCGTCACCCTCGGTCAACACTTCGTTGAGGATGTCACGGGCACCGTCGGCGTCGCCCATGTCGATGTAGGCCTGGGCTAGATCGAGTTTGGTCGCCGCTTCGTCGGTGCCGGCGAGGAAGTCGAAATCGTCTTCGCCCAGATCGTCACCCATCGCCGCGTCCGCTTCGGTGAAGCTCGGCTCGGCCATGCTTTGCGACAGGCGATCCAGCTCGGCATTGACGTCGTCCAGCTCGGCCGAGAAGGCATCCGGCTCAGCAGCCGGGTTGCTGTCCATTTCGTCCGCCAGCGACAGGTCGAAATCGGCTGGCAGCTCCAGATCGTCCTGCGGCACGTCAGCGACAACCGGCGTCTCGACCGGCGGCACGTCCTTCACGCCGTCGTCCAGATCCAGCAGGAAGTCATCTTCAGCCAACGTGGCCGGCGATGGTTCGGCGCCGAGATCCATATCCAGATCGAAGTCCGACAGATCGTCGAGATTGTCTTTCATCTCGGTCTGCTCTTGCAGCACCGAAGCGAAGCTCAGATCGTCTTCGGCCGGAAACGCGTCGAGCTCGACAGGCGCTTCTGGCTCGACCGCTGGCGCAGGATCGACCGGGGTGATGTTGTCGAGGTCGTCCAGACTCAAATCGAACGCGGTGTCGAGGTCGTCAGCGGCGGTCTCGGGCGCTTGCGGCTCGTCCTGCAACAGTTCCTTGACGTACTGCGCGTCCAGCTCGGCAGCGACGGCGGCAGCCGCCAGTCCACCGGCAGCAACCACGGCCATGGCCGGGAAGCGGCTTTTCAGTGCTTCGACCTTGGCGAAGTTATCGCCATTAGCCACCAGTTGACGCTCTTGCGCAACGAACGCATCGCGATCGCCCTGCTGGCCGTAGACTTCCATCAGCTTCAGGCGCAGATCGCTGCGTTCCGGCTCAAGGCTGACGCCCTCTTCCAGCAGCGCGGCGGCTTGATTGAGGCGACCGGCATTGATGTGCGATTGCGCTTTGTCGAGCACGTCATCCGATCGCTCGCCGGCCGGGGCCACCAGAGGTGCGGCAATCGGCGCAGCCATCACCACCGGAGTGACGACCGGTGCAGGGGCTGGCGCAGGTGCCGGAGCTGGCGTATTGAGTTTGACGCTGGCTGCCGGGGTTTCGAGGCCAGAGAAGCTGCTTTCCGGCAGTTCCTGCTCAGCGGAGAACTCTTGCTCTTCAGCCAGAGCGCGGGCCATGCGCAGGTGCTTTTCGGCTTCCTGCTGGGCTTTGCGACGGCGCGCCAGCAGCAACAGCAGAAGCAGCAGAACCACCGCACCGCCGCCGATCAGGCCGAGCAGGATCGGATTGGTCAGCAGTTCATTGAAGGCTTTGTCGTCATCGGCGGCAGCAGGCGGCGTAGTTTCGACCACCGGCTCGACGACTGGCTCAACCGGGGTTTCCGCTGGCGGCGCGATGGCCGACTCTGGAGTCGGCGAAGCCGCTGCGGCGTCGGCCGGAGTGGCTGGCGGTGTCGCGGCCAGATCGGCAGTGATCGCCGGCACCGGCGGCACAGCAGCAGTGGCGCCAGGCGCAGCGCCGGCGCCGTCGGCCTGCATCTTCGCCAGTTGATTGTTCTTCAGCTCGATCAGCTTTTGCAGCTTGTCCAACTGGCTCTGCAGATCCGCCATGCGGCTTTTCAGTTCCTCGTTGTCACGACGGGTCGTGTCGAGGTTTTCCTGGGTGATTGCCAGTTTGTTGCTCAGCGCCTTGGCGTCGCCGGCCGGGCCTTTCGCACCGGGCTTGGCGCTTTCCGCCGAGACCAGGCTTAGATTGTCCTGAGTGTTGGCCGCTGCACCGGTATTGCCACGGCCGCGATTGGTTGCATCCAACTGCTGCTGACCGGTGCCAGGCTTGGCCGCGTAACGACGGCCCTGACGCCAGGCTTCGTTCTGCGCCGCCACTTCAGCGATGGCCGCCGACTGCGGCAGCGCCGTGCTTTGTACCGGATCCGGCAGACGCAGCACCTGACCGGTTTTCAGACGGTTGATGTTGCCGTCGATAAAGGCATTCGGATTGAGCGCCTGAATCGCCAGCATGGTCTGCTGCACCGAGCCGCCGTTGCGCGCCTTCGCGGCGATTTCCCACAGGGTGTCGCGCGGCGTGGTGGTGTACTGATTGCGATGGGTGGCGCCAGTGGTTGGCGCAGTGATGGTCTGCGACGGCGCCGGTTGCGCGGCGGCGTCTGCGGTCTGCGGCGAGAACTTCGACGGATCGAGCAGCACGCTGTAATCACGCAACAAGCGGCCATTGGGCCACATCACCTGCACAAGGAACTTCACCATCGGTTCCGACAGCGGTTGGCTCGAGGTCACGCGCAACACGCTTTTGCCGTTGGCGTTGAGCACCGGGGTGAACGTCAGGTCATTGAGAAAAGCCTGACGGTCGACGCCGGCCTTGGCGAAATCTTCAGGGGAAGCCAGGCTCGGCACCACTTCGGCAGCGGTGAGATCCTTGACGTCGAGCAGCTCGATTTCAGCCACCAACGGCTGGTTCAGGGTCGACTTCAGGGTCAGCTCCCCGAGCCCGAGGGCATGCGCCATACCGGAGGACAGCGCCGAGGCGGCCGCTATTGCTAACACCAGTTTGCGAACTTGAACCATAGCCTCATCCTTTGTTTGAACGTTCCTCGGCCAGCGAGAAGCTTTTGAATACCGCTGCCGTAAGGCATTGCGCGCGACGACGGGTGTCGCCGCGCGCGATCATTTCGGTGCTGCCCCGGAAAGTCCCGGAGGGTGACTCGTCATCGACGCGCTTCGGGCAAGCATAGCGCTCACCTAGAATCAGTCGACAAATTGTTGCCAAGTATCTTTTACAGCAGGTCTTTTATCAACAACTCAGCCAGTTGCACGGCATTGAGCGCCGCGCCTTTGCGTACGTTATCTGACGTCAGCCAAAGATTTAGTTCCGCCGGGTCGTCGACACCACTGCGCACGCGGCCGACATAGACCACGTCCTGCCCCACCGCATCGCCGACCGCGGTCGGATAATCGCCGGCCTCGACCAGCTCGATGCCCGGTGCAGCCTCGAGCGCGGCGTTGACCTTTTTCAGGTCAACAGCGCTGCCTGACTGCAAGGTCACGCTAAAGCTATCGCCAAAAAACACCGGGGCTTGAACGCAAGTGGCAGAAATCTTCAATAAAGGTTTTGCCAGCACCTGGCGCAACTCGCGCACCAGACGCTTTTCCAGCAGCGTGTGGCCCTGCGCATCAGGCGTACCGACTTGTGCCAGCAGGTTGAACGCCATCTGCCGGTCGAAGAACGTCGGTTCCAGCGGACGCATGTTGAGCAGCTCGGCGGTCTGCCGCGCGAGCTCGGTGACCGCTTCGCGACCTTGCGCCGAAACGGCCAGGTTGGCGGTGACGTTGACGTATTGCAGATCGAGCAGATCGAGCAACGGCGCCAGCACCACCGCAAGCGTCGTAGCAGACGGGCTTGGGCTGCTGACTTGGAACGGGCTTTTCAGACTGGCGAGAATATCGGCATTGGCCTCGGGCACCACCTGCGGCGCCTGATCGGCAGGCAACGCGCCGGACAGGTCGATCAACGAGCAACCGGCAGCATGGGCGCGGGCGGCGTAACTCAGCGACACCGCAGCGCCGGCGGCGAAGAACACCAGTCTGACCTTGCTGAAATCGAACTCGTCGACCTCGCGCACGCGGACGTTTTTGTTGCGGAACAGCACCGAGCTGCCGGCCGATTCACTGCTGGCCAGCAGGTGCAGGTTGCCGACCGGAAAGTCGCGCTCTTCGAGAATCTGTACGAGGGTTTCGCCGACAGTACCGGTGGCGCCGATAACGGCGATATCGAAAGTCTGGGTCATGGAGCTACCTCTGGCAAAACGGGGGGAGCGGCACTTTACCGGGTGGGTGGCGCACAGGCAATTTCTGCCCGTACCGATCGTTCCCACGCTCTGCGTGGGAATGTCTCAACGGACGCTCCGCGTTCTGCTTTGGAAGGGACGCAGAGCGTCCCGGGATGCATTCCCACGCGGAGCATGGGAACGATCATTGCGCATAAAAAAACCCGCACCTCTCACAAGGCACGGGCTTCTCATTGCTTCAAGCGATCAACGCTCCAGCAGGATCCGCAGCATGCGGCGCAGCGGTTCGGCCGCGCCCCACAGCAGTTGGTCGCCGACGGTGAAGGCGCCGACGAATTGCGAACCCATGTTCAGCTTGCGCAGACGACCGACCGGTACATTCAGGGTGCCGGTGACCTTGGTCGGGCTCAGCTCCTGCATGCTGATCTCGCGGTTGTTCGGCACCAGCTTGACCCACGGGTTGTGCTGGCTGATCAGCCCTTCGATATCGGCGATCGGTACGTCTTTGTTCAGCTTGATGGTCAGCGCCTGGCTGTGGCAGCGCATGGCGCCGATGCGCACGCAGATGCCGTCGACCGGGATCGGGCTCTTGAAGCGACCGAGGATCTTGTTGGTCTCGGCCTGGGCCTTCCACTCTTCGCGGCTCTGGCCGTTCGGCAGTTCCTTGTCGATCCACGGGATCAAGCTGCCGGCCAGCGGTACACCGAAGTTTTCGGTCGGGTACGCGTCGCTGCGCATGGCTTCGGCCACGCGACGGTCGATGTCGAGGATCGCGCTGGCCGGGTCGGCCAGTTGATCGGCGACAGCGGCGTGGGTCGCGCCCATCTGCTTGATCAGTTCACGCATGTTCTGCGCGCCGGCACCGGAGGCCGCCTGATAGGTCATGGCGCTCATCCATTCGACCAGACCGGCCTCGAACAGACCGCCCAGGCCCATCAGCATCAGGCTGACGGTGCAGTTGCCGCCGATGTAGTTCTTGGTGCCCGCGTCCAGTTGCTGGTCGATGACCTTGCGGTTGACCGGGTCGAGAATGATCACCGCGTCATCGTTCATGCGCAGGCTCGACGCCGCGTCGATCCAGTAACCCTGCCAGCCGGCTTCACGCAGCTTGGGGAATACTTCGCTGGTGTAGTCGCCGCCCTGGCAGGTCAGGATCACGTCGAGGGTCTTCAGCTCGTCAATGCTGTAAGCGTCCTTGAGCGGAGCAATGTCCTTGCCCACGGACGGGCCTTGGCCACCGACATTGGACGTGGTGAAAAACACCGGCTCGATAAGATCGAAATCCTGCTCTTCCAGCATCCGCTGCATGAGCACGGAACCGACCATCCCGCGCCAACCGATCAGACCTACACGTTTCATCGCAACTACACCTTCTTGAAAAGTGGGCCGCTGCTTTGTATTGAATTTCGCAGCGGGCCCGAGAGATTACAGATTCCGCAGCGCGGCGACTACTGCGTCGCCCATTTCCTGCGTACCGACTTTGGTACAACCGGCCGAGTGGATGTCGCCGGTGCGCAAGCCCTGATCGAGCACGACGCTGACGGCTTTTTCGATGGCATCGGCAGCGTCGTGCAGATTGAAGCTGTAACGCAGCATCATCGACACCGACAGGATCGTCGCCAGCGGGTTGGCAATGCCTTTACCGGCAATGTCCGGCGCCGAACCGTGGCACGGCTCGTACATGCCCTTGTTGTTGGAGTCCAGCGAGGCCGACGGCAGCATGCCGATCGAACCGGTGAGCATCGACGCTTCATCGGAGAGGATGTCGCCGAACATGTTGTCGGTGACGATCACGTCGAACTGCTTGGGTGCGCGCACCAACTGCATGGCGGCGTTATCGACGTACATGTGGCTCAGCTCGACTTCCGGGTAATCCTTGGCCACCTGCTCGACCACTTCGCGCCACAACTGGCTGGATGCCAGGACGTTGGCCTTGTCCACCGAGCAGAGCTTCTTGCCACGCACCATGGCCATGTCGAAACCGACACGGGCGATGCGGCGGATTTCGCTTTCGCTGTACGGCAGGGTGTCGTAGGACTGACGCTCGCCATTGTCCAGCGTACGGGTACCACGCGGCGCGCCGAAGTAAATGCCGCCGGTCAGCTCACGGACGATGAGGATGTCCAGACCGGCAACGATTTCCGGCTTCAGGCTCGACGCGTCGGCCAGTTGCGGATAGAGGATCGCCGGGCGCAGGTTGCCGAACAGGCCCAGTTGCGCTCGGATTTTCAGCAGACCGCGTTCAGGGCGGATATCACGCTCGATGGTGTCCCATTTCGGGCCACCGACAGCGCCCAGCAGCACGGCGTCGGCAGCGCGGGCGCGATCAAGGGTTTCGTCGGCCAGCGGCACGCCGTGCTTGTCGATGGCCGCGCCACCGATCACGTCGTGGCTCAGCTCGAAGCCCAAGCTGTACTTGTCATTGGCCAATTCCAGCACCTTGACCGCTTCGGCCATGATTTCCGGACCAATACCGTCACCCGGGAGAATCAGAATCTGCTTGCTCATGCTTTCCTCGTGTCTTCAAGCGGTGCGCCAGTGAACGGCGCGCCGGGAAAAATTCTTATCGCTCAGCCATCAGTACGATTACATCGGTACTGAACGAGCCGTCGGCATCTATCTCAAAATACTCACGCACTTCGTTGCCCATCGACTGCTGCAACTGGCGGATCGCCGCGCGCATCACGTCAGGTGTGCGCATGCGCTCCACCCAACTGCTGTACTCCAGACGCAGGCGCTGCCGGGTGGTACTGCGCACATGCAGACCGGCTTCGCTGACCTGGCGCAGCCACTCGGCGGCGGAGTAGTCGCGGACATGGCTGGTGTCGCGCAGCACTTCAACGCTTTGCAGGTAAGTGTCGAACAACGCACTGCCCGGTGACAACACATCAACGAACGCCGCCACCCCGCCCGGCTTCAGCATCCGACGCACTTCGCGCAAGGCCAGACCGAGGTCGCTCCAGTGATGCGCCGAATAGCGGCTGAACACAAAATCGAACTCGCCATCGGCGAACGGCAAGCGCTCGGCAGCACCGTTGACGGTAATGATGTTGCTCAAGCCGCGATCGACGGCAGCGCCGGCAACCACATCAAGCATTTGCTGCGACAAGTCGTAAGCCACCACTTCCTTGACCAGCGGTGCCACATGAAAGCTGACGTGACCGGCGCCGCAACCCAGATCCAGCACCCGCGCACTGCCCTGCCCGGCCAGTTCAGCTTGTAGCAGTGCGAATTCACTGCCTTGGGCGTGAACGGCGCTGCTCAGGTAAGCGGCGGCCTGTTCACCGAATTGCTTTTGTACGACCTGAGTGTGTTGGGCGGTGCTGGTCATGGGGACATCCTGTTCAATTTTGCGTTGCTTTGCAGGGTCCTATCGCTGGCAAGCCAGCTCCCACAGGTTTTGTGAACTGCGCAAATCCCTGTGGGAGCTGGCTTGCCAGCGATGGGGGTCAGCCCCGACTACATCAATTTCGAATCACACGTCGCGAAACAACCACGGCTGACTAACCCGATGCTTGGCCTCGAACGTCGCAATCGCATCGCCGTCCTGCAAGGTCAGGCCGATATCGTCCAGACCGTTGAGCAGGCAGTGCTTGCGGAACGCGTCGATCTCGAAGCTGTAGACCTTGCCATCCGGGCGGGTCACGGTCTGCGCTTGCAAGTCGATCTGCAATTGATAACCCGGCTCGGCTTCAACCTGCTTAAACAGTTCATCAACTTCTGCATCGCTGAGGATGATCGGCAGCAGGCCGTTCTTGAAACTGTTGTTGAAGAAGATGTCGGCGTAACTCGGCGCGATGATGCTGCGGAAACCGTACTCTTCCAGCGCCCACGGCGCGTGTTCACGGCTCGATCCGCAGCCGAAGTTCTCGCGGGCGAGCAATACGCTGGCACCCTGATAACGCTCGGCGTTGAGGACGAAATCCTTGTTCAACGGGCGCTTGGAGTTGTCCTGGTACGGCTGACCGACATCCAGATAACGCCACTCGTCGAACAGGTTCGGACCGAAACCGGTGCGCTTGATCGACTTCAAGAACTGCTTGGGAATGATCTGATCGGTGTCGACGTTGGCACGATCCAGAGGCGCAACAAGACCAGTGTGCTGAGTAAATGCCTTCATCTTTACTGTGCTCCTTGGATCAATTCACGAACGTCAATGAAACGGCCGTTCACTGCTGCCGCCGCCGCCATGGCCGGGCTGACCAGGTGGGTACGGCCACCGGCGCCCTGACGGCCTTCGAAATTACGGTTGGACGTCGACGCGCAATGCTCGCCGGACTCCAAACGGTCCGGGTTCATCGCCAGACACATCGAGCAACCCGGCTCGCGCCATTCGAAACCGGCCTCGAGGAAAATCTTGTCGAGCCCTTCAGCTTCCGCCTGCGCCTTGACCAGACCCGAGCCCGGCACGACGATCGCCTGCTTGATGGTCGAGGCCACCTTGCGGCCCTTGGCGATCACCGCAGCGGCGCGCAAGTCTTCGATGCGCGAGTTGGTGCAGGAACCGATGAATACGCGATCAAGCTGAATGTCGGTGATCGCCTGATTGGCGGTCAAACCCATGTATTTCAAGGCGCGGACGATCGAGTCGCGCTTGACCAGATCCATTTCCTTGGCCGGGTCCGGCACGTTCTGATCAACAGCCAAAACCATCTCAGGCGATGTGCCCCAGCTGACTTGCGGCTTGATTTGCGCGGCGTCGAGCTCGACCACGGTGTCGAATTTGGCATCGGCATCGGAAACCAGGTCTTTCCAGGCTTCGACGGCCATGCCCCACTGCTCGCCTTTCGGCGCGAATGGACGACCTTTGACGTAGTCGATGGTCTTCTGATCCGCCGCCACCAGGCCGACGCGGGCGCCGGCTTCGATGGACATGTTGCAGATGGTCATGCGGCCTTCAACGGACAGATCGCGGATCGCGCTGCCGGCAAATTCGATGGCGTGGCCGTTACCGCCGGCGGTGCCGATCTTGCCGATCACCGCAAGGACGATGTCCTTGGCGGTCACGCCGAACGGCAATTGGCCTTCGACGCGCACCAGCATGTTTTTCATTTTCTTGGCCACCAGGCACTGCGTGGCGAGCACGTGCTCGACCTCGGATGTGCCGATGCCGTGGGCCAACGCACCGAATGCGCCGTGGGTCGAGGTGTGCGAGTCACCGCAGACCACGGTCATGCCCGGCAAGGTCGCGCCCTGCTCCGGACTGATGACGTGAACGATGCCCTGACGCACGTCGTTCATCTTGAACTCGACGATGCCGTATTCATCACAATTGTCGTCGAGGGTCTGCACTTGCAAACGCGAAACCTGATCGGCAATGGCTTCGATGCCGCCCTTGCGCTCCGGGGTGGTCGGTACGTTGTGGTCCGGGGTCGCAATGTTGGCATCGATGCGCCAAGGCTTGCGCCCGGCCAGACGCAAGCCTTCGAAAGCTTGCGGCGAAGTCACTTCGTGGATGATGTGACGATCGATGTAGATCAGCGCCGAGCCATCGTCGCGCTGCTTGACCAAATGCGAATCCCAGAGCTTGTCGTAGAGCGTTTTGCCGGCCATCAGACGGTTCCTCATCAGCTTGTTTCTATGCCCTGGGCTTATCAATAACCCTTTGGCTTGTGAGGCCGATCCTATGGGGTTAGATTAAATAACTCAAATTCATATTTTTTATGCTTTGGATAACCAACTGGAATGCGACATGGACTTGGCTAACCTCAACGCTTTTATTGCCATCGCCGAGACCGGCAGCTTCTCCGGCGCTGGCGAACGCCTTCATCTGACCCAACCGGCGATCAGCAAGCGCATCGCCGGTCTTGAGCAGCAATTGAAGGTGCGCCTGTTCGACCGCTTGGGCCGTGAAGTCGGCCTGACGGAGGCCGGTCGCGCCCTGCTGCCACGGGCTTATCAGATCCTCAACGTGCTCGACGACACCCGCCGCGCCCTGACCAACCTGACCGGTGAAGTCAGCGGCCGCCTGACGCTGGCCACCAGTCACCACATCGGCCTGCACCGCTTGCCGCCTCTATTAAGGGAGTTCACCCGCCGCTACCCACAGGTTGCGCTGGATATTCAGTTTCTTGATTCGGAAGTGGCCTACGAGGAAATTCTCCACGGCCGCGCAGAATTGGCGGTCATCACCCTCGCGCCAGAGCCGCATACCTTGGTCAAAGCCACGCCGGTGTGGGACGACCCGCTGGATTTCGTCGTCGCCCCGGAGCATTCGCTGATCAACAACGGTGCCGTCAGTCTGGCGGACATCGCCGGCCACCCCGCGGTTTTCCCCGGCGGCAACACCTTTACCCACCACATCGTCCAGCGTTTGTTCGAAGCCCAGGGCCTGACGCCGAACATCGCCATGAGCACCAACTACCTGGAAACCATCAAGATGATGGTCTCCATTGGCCTGGCCTGGAGCGTGCTGCCGCGCACCATGCTCGACGAACAAGTGGCAAGCATCGCATTGCCGGGCATACAGCTCACTCGCCAGCTAGGCTATATCTTGCACACCGAACGGACGCTATCGAATGCAGCAAGAGCCTTCATGGCCCTGCTGGATGCACAAATCGATCGGCCAGGGATCCCGGCCTGACTTGTGCTACTCCTATAGCGCCGCTCCTGTGCCTAACGCCACTCAGCTCAAGGCCCGCTGACAATGCCGAAATCTGTTGACCGAACTCCGCCGATGCCGCGAATCCAGGCCGTCGATCCGCGCCATTCCGAGCAGAGCTGGGAAAGCGCGCCGCAATTGCTCGCCGCGCTCAACGGCGCGCGGCTCGGTGCCTGGTATTGGGACATCGAGCGCGGGCAGATCAGCTGGTCGCGGGGCACCCAGGCGTTGTTCGGTTTCGATCCACGGCAGCCGTTGCCCGCCGATTTGGAATACCTCGACCTGTTGCCGCCGGAAGACCGCGCGAAAACCGTGCGTGCTTTCCACGCGGTGATCGCCGGCGCCCCTCTGGAGCAGGCGATGCATCACCGCATCCGCTGGCCCGACGGCAGCCTGCACTGGCTGGAGATCAGCGGCAGCCTGCTGCCGGACAAGAACGGCCGGCCCCGAATGATCGGGGTGATTCGCGAAATCACCCACCAACGCCAGCGCGAGCAGGCCCTGAGCAGCTCGGAGAAACGTTTCGCGACACTTTTCCACCTATGCCCGAACATGGTTTTGCTGACCCGCCAGGATGACGGTCTGATCAGCGAGGCCAACCAGTATTTCGAAAGCCTGTTCGGCTGGCCGGTGCAAAGCGCAATCGGCCGCACCACCCTGGAACTGGGCTTGTGGGTGCATCCCGAGCAACGCGCCGAACTGGTGAAGAAAACCAAAGCCAAGGGCGAGCTGATCAGCATGGAAGTGCAGTTCCGCGCCAGCAATGGCCAGGTGCACGACGGCATCCTCAGCGCGCAGAAGGTCGAGCTCGAAGGCCAGCCCTATCTGCTCAGCACCTTCCTCGACACCACCGAACGCAAAGCCGCCGAACTGGCCTTGAAGGACAGCCAGGAACGCCTCGACCTGGCGCTGGATTCGGCGCAACTCGGCACCTGGGACTGGCACATCCCCAGCGGCATGCTTTACGGCTCGGCGCGCGCTGCGCAATTGCACGGGCTGGAGCCGATTCCATTCCATGAATCATTCGAGGAGTTTTTCGAAGGCGTGCCGGGCGAGGAACGCGACAGCATGCGCGACGCCTACCGCAGCCTGCGCGAAGGCCCCGCCGGCAATTATCAACTGACCTATCGGGTGCAATTGCCCGACGGCAGCTCGCGCTATCTGGAAAGCCGCGCGCGTCTCTATCGCGACGACAACGGCGCACCGCTGCGAATGGCCGGCACGCTGCTGGACATTACCGATCAGGTCGAGCGCGAACAGCGTCTGGTGGCCTCGGAAGAGAAATTCGCCACGCTGTTTCAGGTCAGCCCCGATCCGATCTGCGTCACGCGCCAGGAAACCGGGGAGTTCATCGAGATCAATTCCAGCTTCAGCCAGACCTTTGGCTGGAGCGCCGCCGATGTGATTGGCCACACCGCCGAGGAAATCGGCCTGTGGGACGCCTCGGCGAAAAGTCTGCAACGCATCGAACGGGTGATTCGCGAACAAGGCCTGAGCAACGTGGCCATTCTCGTCCAGCACAAGGACGGCCAGTCGCTGACCTGCGTGATTTCCAGCCGGCAGATCAGCGTCGGCGATCAGCCGTGCATCGTCACCACCCTGCGCGACATCACCCAGCAACAACGCTCGGAAGCAGCGCTGAAGGCCAGCGAAGAAAAATTCGCCAAGGCGTTCCATTCCAGCCCCGACGCCATCACCATCACCGAGCGCGACACCGGGCGTTATCTTGAGGTCAACGATGGCTTCTGTCGCCTCACCGGCTACCGCGCCGACGAAGTGGTGGGCAAAACCGTTTATCAGGTGGGGATCTGGGCCGAAGAGAAACAGCGCTCGACCTTACTCGCCGAGTTGCAGATCAAGGGCCGCGTGCATCATCAGGAAATGCTCGGGCGCAACAAGCGCGGCGAATTGCTCACGGTGGAAGTCTCGGTCGAGCCGATCACCCTCAATGAAACCGCATGCCTGCTGCTGACCGCGCGCGACGTCAGCCTGTTGAAGAACGCCGAAGCGCAGATTCGTCACCTGGCCTATCACGACCCGCTGACCAACCTGCCCAACCGCGCCCTGCTGATGGATCGCCTGAGTCAGCAGATCGCCCTGCTCAAGCGCCACAATCTGCGTGGCGCCTTGCTGTTTCTCGACCTCGATCACTTCAAGCACATCAACGATTCCCTCGGTCACCCGGTCGGCGACACCGTGCTGAAAATCATCACCGCGCGGCTCGAAGCCAGCGTGCGCATGGAAGACACGGTGGCGCGCCTCGGTGGCGATGAGTTCGTGGTGTTGCTCAGCGGCCTCGAAGGTTCGCGCAGTGAAGTCAGCGAACAAGTGCGCGCGCTGGCCGACACCATTCGTGAACTGCTCTCGGAGCCGATGTTCCTCGATGGCCAGCGCCTGCAAGTGACGCCGAGCATTGGCGTCGCGCTGATTCCCGATCACGGCTCGACCCCGACCGACCTGCTCAAACGCGCCGACATCGCCCTGTACCGGGCCAAGGATTCCGGGCGCAACACCACGCAGATGTATCACAACACCATGCAGAAAGCGGCCAGCGAACGCCTGCGCATGGAGACCGACCTGCGCCTGGCGCTGTCGCGCGGCGAGTTCAACGTGCACTTCCAGCCGCAAGTCGATGCCCGCGACAACCGCATCATCGGCGCCGAAGCCCTGGTGCGCTGGAACCATCCCGAACTTGGTGCGCAATCGCCCACCGAGTTCATCAAGGTACTGGAAGACAGCGGCCTGATTCTCGAAGTCGGCACGTGGATCCTCGATGAAGCCTGCAACGCCTTCAAACAACTGATCGCGTTGAAACTGGTCGACCCGCTCAACTTCAGCCTGTGCGTGAACATCAGCCCCCGGCAGTTCCGCCAGAACGATTTCGTCGAACGCATCGAACACAGCATGACCAGCCACGGCCTGCCCTGCTCGCTGCTGAAACTGGAAATCACCGAAGGCATCGTCATCCAGAATCTGGAAGACACCATCAGCAAAATGCGCCGGCTGAAAAAGCTCGGCGTGAGCTTCGCCATGGACGATTTCGGCACCGGCTATTCGTCGCTGACGTATTTGAAGCGTCTGCCGGTAGACACCCTGAAGATCGACCAGTCGTTCATCCGCGATGCGACCACCGATTCCAATGTTGCCGAGATCATTCGCGCGATTGTCGCGATGGCGCGCAGCCTTGAGCTGGAGGTCATTGCCGAGGGCGTGGAGACGCCAGCACAGCTGGCGTTTTTGCAGGGCCTGGAATGCCATTTGTATCAGGGTTATCTGCACAGCCGGCCGGTGGGGTTGGAGGATCTGAAAAAACTGCTGCCCTGAATCGGCGGTCGCACAGACTGGCAACAGAGCAACAATTGCCACGGTTTGCGTCAGCCTGTAGGGTCGCGTTTTTTGCGCCGCTTCGAGATCAACCATGCAGGATGCATCCCTTCCCCGCCCGGCCCTGCTGGGCATCGACCTTGGCACCACCAACAGTCTGATCGCCGTCTGGCGTGAAGGCCGCGCCGAACTGATCCGCAACGCCCTCGGCGATGTGCTGACACCGTCGGTGGTCAGCCTTGATGAAGACGACACGATTCTGGTCGGCAAAGCCGCCCGCGCCCGCCTGACCACGCACCCGGAACGCACTGCCGCCGCGTTCAAGCGTTTCATGGGCAGCGACAGGCAAATCCAGCTCGGCTCTCGCCAGTTCAGCCCGGAAGAGTTGTCGGCGCTGGTACTTGGCTCACTCAAGCAGGACGCGGAGGCCTTTCTCGGCCAAGCGGTCACAGAAGCGGTCATTTCCGTACCGGCATATTTCAGTGACGAGCAGCGCAAGCGTACCTTGTTCGCCGCCGAACTGGCCGGGCTGTCCGTGACGCGCCTGATCAATGAACCGACCGCGGCCGCCATGGCGTACGGCCTGCACGAACAGAAGTTCGAACGCACGCTGATTTTCGATCTCGGCGGCGGCACATTCGACGTCACCGTGCTCGAATACGCATTGCCGCTGATTGAAGTGCATGCCTCCACTGGCGACAACTTTCTCGGCGGCGAAGACTTCACCGCCGCCCTGTTGCAGGCCTGCCTGAAACACTGGCAACTCACACCCTCAACGATCGATGCACAAGCCATGGCCAGCCTCGGTGATGCCCTGGAACAGCTGAAATGCAAACTCGGCGAAGGCGCGCAGCACTTGAGCTGGCGGCATGCCGAGCAGACATTCGAATGGGAACTGGATGAAGCCGCTGCGGTGAAAATCTGGGAGCCGTTGCTGGCCCGCTTGCGCGCGCCAATCGAACAGGCTCTGCGCGATGCCCGACTGAAACCGCGCGACCTCGACAGCCTGGTGCTGGTCGGTGGCGCCACGCGCATGCCGGCGGTACAGCAAATGGTCGCCACGTTGTTTGGACGCCTGCCTTATCGGCATCTTGATCCGGACACCATCGTGGCTCTGGGCGCAGCGACACAGGCGGCATGCAAGGCGCGGGACGGTGCGGTCGAGGAGTTGATTCTGACCGATGTCTGTCCGTATACGCTGGGGATTTCGACCAATCGTGGCGAAGGCGTCAGTGGCGCGTTCTCGCCGATCATCGAACGTAACACGGTGATTCCAACGTCACGGGTGCAGCGTTACTCGACGACGTTTGCGCAACAGACTGAAATCCGTGTCGCGGTGTATCAAGGGGAACGCCCGTGGGTACGCGACAATATTTTCATCGATTCTTTCGACATCCAGTTCACCCCTAGTGAGCAGCTGCAGAGCCTCGATGTGCGTTTCAGTTATGACATCAACGGCCTGCTGGAAGTAGACGTCACGCTTCTGGAAACCGGCGAACGTTACGGCCACAGCATCGACCGTAGCCCGACCGGACTGGATGAACAGGCGCGCAGAGACAGCCATGCCCGGCTCGCGACGCTCAAAGTCCACCCTCGCGACGCCCTGCCCAACCGCACCCTGCTCGCACGACTGGAGCGAGCATGGATGCAAACTCTGGGCGACGAGCGTGCGCGCATTGCCGAGTGGATGGACACCTTCAACACCGTGCTTGCCGGCCAGCAAGCCAGCGAAATCGCCAGCCACCGCTCAGCGCTGAATGATGCGCTGGATCAGATGCGTCTTTAACCGTTCAGTTGCCGTAAAGCAGCCTGCAACCCGCCGGACAACATATCTGCCCCACTGTCCGGCGGCACGCCATAGCGGTTAGGCAGTTTGTCTCCCGGAAAGCCGAACAACACCAGCGGCAGGAATGGCAGAAACGACGACAATCCAAGAAATATCAGCAGTGTCGGTATGCCCCGGCCCATATCGTGCAACCGCCGTACAACTGCCGCGAACAACAGCAGCACGCCAAGCAAAAAGATGACCATCCCGCCAATCGTCGTGCCCGTTATCAGCCCGGCTATTGGGGTTACCACTACGCATCCCAGGACCTGAGCGATAAAAGCCCTGCGCCCCAGCCGTGATCCGAGGCGCCAGAACGCTTTCGCTGGTACTGGCTGGACATCACTGTTGGCTAACAGCAACCGCTCCGACCACGACAGCAACGCGCACAGTGCCAAGCGCAAACCGACGCTGTTCTGCACGTCATCCTTACCCTGCTGCAGCTGCCGCAATACTCGCGTTTTCGGCACTCCGGCAGCGCCGTAGCGAATCAAGCTTTTGAGCGCATCCAGCGCCTCATAGGCCAATAGTTTGTCGACACCGAAATCCGTCAACACCTTGCGCGGTGGCCACACCGGTTCGCCCTTGATCAGACCGTCGCGAAAGCCTTCGAACCAGTCATCCTCGCAACTGACCGCTTCAATCGACTGCAACAACGCCCGGTGCTGCTCGGCGCTCAGGCTTGGATCGTGGTAGAGCACGCCCCAGAACATCAACAAGCCCAGCAGGTCATCGCCGCACGCCGCACGGTCACTTTCGACGCAGGTGTAAAGCAGGGTATTGGCGGGCAGCCTGGCGCTGTCGAGAGCCTGCTCGACACTGAACAACTGTTGCACCAGCAAACCGTGCACAGGATCGTCACCCTGCAGCCAACCCAGCAAACCGGCGCCATTGCCCTGCTCACGCAGCAAGCGCCGCAATAGCGGCTGCAGTCGGCTCAAAGGATGCGCAGGATTGAACGGCAAACGCTCCAGACACTGCGCATCAATCAATTGCAACCAGCGCTCGGGTTGTTCCAGCAATGCCAGAAAAAACACGGTTTGAGCGTGCCAATCCCAGATGGCCGCTCTCAACCCGATCGGCGGCAAACCTGTCGCGCGCCGACTCAACTGGAGCATGAGATCAAGCTCCGAGAGGTCATTGCCGTCTTTGACCGCACTCAGCTCGAACGCGTCGGCAATGCGTGCAAGCGCCGTGTCGCTATAGGGCCGTAAGCGCTGCAACCACAGACGACAAACCTTGTGCAGCGCACCTTCGGACAACGCGAGCGGCAATTGCGGTGAAAGTGTTTGCGAGTCAGTGAAAGCGCTCATGGCCTGCGCAACAGGCGCCTTGGCCAGCCAATGCAGATGTTGCCTGGCCTGATACTTCAGGCCGCTCAAAACCAGGCATTCCAGCGCGTCCACCGGCAGCGGTTCGTCGACAATCTGCTGCAACAAGGCCGAATCACCACGATGCAGCGCCCAGGCGTGCCGGTACAGACGCAGCAAACGGCTGTCGTGGTTTTCGCCGATCAACTGCGCGAGCAATGGCAACTCGTCGCCCGCCATGCGCCAATCAACAAAGCTTTGCGCCAGTGCATCAAGCTTGAGCCGTCCGACACCCAACCAACGGGTCAAGGTCTCGGGCCGTTGTGACGGACTGCCATACACTTGGCACTCAGCACCCAGTTCGTCCGGCCAAACGGCGCAGTCCTCCAGACGATCGAACGCCTGAATCAGCAACGGCAGAAAGGTCGGCTGACGCTTGGCACACAGCTCCAGCAAGCGACTCTCTGCCGCGGGATGGCGATGTTCGCTCCAGAGCCGAATCCAGCATGGAAACGCTTGATCGTCGTGCCCCAACAGACTGTACTGACACGCCAGCAGGTACAGCCAGTCGACGTTATCCGGCGCCGCATCGTGCTGTTCGGCACAGCATTGCAGGAACGTCGGCGCGCCCATCCCCGCTTGGGTGAACTGCACCAGCAACCGCTTGAGGTACGCGGCATCGTTGGGCAACGGCAAGCACGTGTGCCGACTGGCGAACTCGGCGAACTCGTGAAGCGGACGCTGAGTAAAGATGAAATCGAGGCTACGGGCATACCACAGCGACTCGGTTTGTGCCGGCTCTGACCAGGCGCTCATCAGATCCGTGTCGAACGGGTCGGGCGTCTTGATGCGCTGCAAAAAGCCTTCTACCGCTTGCGCATCGTCGAATGCCAGATCGAGCAATTGCTGGTCCCAGGCCATGCGCTGCGCCAACAGATTCGCACAACGGTAGGACAACGGACCGGCGCCGGACAGTCGGTGGTACAAGCCCCAGTTGAGGTCATCTAAAACCTCCAGTGACAATTCATCCAGCGTCCGGACGAATGCCTGCCACGCCGTGTGATTGAATCGTCGCGCGGGATCATCAAGCAGCGCACAGAAATCCAGGAAAGCTTGAGGCGCCCGAACGACATTGGCTTGTGCAGCGTCGATCTCGTCTCCAGCCTCTTCCTCCTCTTCACGGGCCAGACGCAGGGCACTCTCGTAGGCCATGCGTAGCGCTTGAAAACCTTCCGGATCGGTTTCCGGATGGTGCGCCGGCAAACGGGCGCGATAGGCGCTGCGAATCAGGGTTTCGTCAGTAGTCGGTTCAATGCCCAGTCGAATCCAGCAACTCATGACCAGTCGAACTCCCCAAGCGATGCCGGACGAGACGGCGGATCAATATCCATGTGCCAAGGCAGATCAGCGAGAAAGTGTGGAATGTTTTGCGCAAGACCTCGGGCAATCCTGGTGTTGAAAGCGCTGGTGCCCTCACGACTCATCTCGACCGCCAGTTCATCATCGCTTTTACTCATGCAGCACCAAAAGGTTCGTCCCACCAGAAAGCCGTTGAAGTAAGCCATCCAGCTGCCGTAATGAAACTGCGCCCTCAACGCCAGACGACTGTGCAACCAGTTGCTCTCGGCCAGATCGATCCATTGATTACGTACGGCGCAGCGCAACAGAAAGCCCATCCGGCCGTAATCCCAGGACAAGATGCCGCCGGGACCACAGCTGCCGAAGGTACGGCTGGCAAATTCATGCAGGACGCGCTCGCGCGGGCTCAGCTCATTGAGCAACGACTGCCATTCACTCGGCAGGCATCGCTGCCACGCCAGATAGGCCGCACTGAGGTGTTTGGCATGGCCGTCGTCGGTCATCCATCCGAGCATGTCGAACAACTGTTGCCGATCATCGATACCCCAACTTTCCTTGAGGTTGATGTAACGATCGTTGCAGAACGCCGGGTCGTCATACCCGGCGCCGGTGTTGAGCGCGGCCATTGGTGCGGACAACGCGCACAGCCAGCGCTGTTGAATCTCGTCCATGAAAAAAGGCTCCAGGCCGACCGCTGGGAAATGGGGGCCGGCAAAACTGCGCCGATTGTAAAGAGCCCCGACGACAGCGGCAAACCCTGCATCGCTTTGACTGCGCGCACAAAAAAGGCCCCGACGTATCGGGGCCTTTCGTTCAGCGGCTTATCGCCGGTTCGGGCGATTGTGTGTCAGCACATGAATCAATGCTGCAACGCCGGCTGCTGCGCTCCATTGATCGGGATGCGCTTGGCTTTCGCTTCTTCCGGGATCACACGGAGCAGGTCGATGCTCAGCAGGCCGTTGCGCAGGGCAGCGTCCTTGATCTCGATGTGATCGGCCAGACGGAACGACAGCTTGAAGGCTCGCTGGGCGATGCCTTGATGCAAGAACGTGACGCTCTCGTCAGTGTCACGCTTGCCGCCACTGATGGTCAGCACACCCTTCTCGACTTGCAGGTCCAGGTCTTCTTCCTGGAAACCGGCGGCCGCAACGACGATACGGTATTGGTCATCACCGTGTTTTTCGACGTTGTAAGGTGGGTAGCTGCTGCCTGGCTCGTTGCGCAGGGCGGTTTCGAACAGGTCGTTGAAACGGTCAAAACCTACCGAGGAACGGAACAGTGGCGCGAGAGAAAATGCAGTACTCATGATTCAAATCTCCTGAAAACAATCAGCAAGGTTTTGTGTCTCCGCGACCCGAATTCGGCATCGCGTAACCCTTAGATAGGGACCGCTGTTTTGATTTCAAGAGATTATTTTGAGATTTTTTATGCGGCTTCGACGAGCGGCAATCCGAGCAGACGCGAGACTTGATCCGGCTCGGTTTCACGGCGCAGAACGGTGAAAAGCTCGGCGGCTTCCGGGTAGTTCCGTGTCAGCATGGCCAGCCATTGCTTGAGGCGACCGGGCGATTGCCGGGCGGTCATCTGCGCTTTGGCCTGCAGCCAGAAGTCCTGAATCAGCGGCATCAGCTCGGCCCAGGTCATCTCGACGACCTCTTCGCCAGCGCGCGCCGCAGCGATCTGCCGAGCGAGATCCGGGCGGGAGACCAGACCCCGACCGAGCATGATGTCTTCGACACCACTGATTTCGCGGCAACGGCGCCAGTCTTCGACGCTCCAGATATCGCCGTTGGCGAACACCGGCACCTTGACCACGTCCTGCACGCGCGGGATCCACTCCCAATGAGCCGGCGGTTTGTAGCCGTCCATTTTCGTCCGCGCATGTACGACGATGTGCTCTGCCCCGCCTTCGGCCAGCGCCGTGGCGCAGACCAGCGAGCCGTCAGGACTGTCGAAACCCAGGCGCATTTTCGCGGTGACCGGGATGTGCGCCGGTACGGCGCGACGGACATGTTCGACGATCTGGTTGAGCAGCTCCGGCTCCTTGAGCAGCACGGCGCCGCCGCGGGATTTGTTGACGGTCTTGGCCGGGCAGCCGAAGTTGAGGTCGATCACTTCAGAACCGAGTTCGCAGGCCAGCGCAGCGTTTTCCGCCAGGCACACCGGATCGGAACCGAGCAACTGCACGCGCAGCGGCACGCCGGACGCGGTGCGAGCACCGTTGAGCAGCTCGGGGCCGAACTTGTGGAAGTACGCCGGGGTGAGCAACTGGTCGTTGACCCGAATGAATTCGGTCACGCACCAGTCGATGCCGCCAACGCGGGTCAGCACGTCGCGCAGGATGTCGTCGACCAACCCTTCCATGGGCGCCAGAGCAATTTGCATGGGGAAACACTACTTGAAGAAAAACGTGCGGCAGTTTACTGGATATCGCACAAAACCGCAGAACCCTTGTAGGAGCTGCCGAAGGCTGCGATCTTTTGATCTTGATCTTGATCTTGATTCGCAAAAAGCAAAATCAAAAGATCGCAGCCTTCGGCAGCTCCTACCAGACCGGGTCAGGCTGGAGTCAGGATCGCCGGGCCATAGCCTTCGATAAATTCCGCCGGCATGCGCTTGGGCTTGCCGGTCGACAGTTCGATGCACACAAACGTGGTCTGCGCGCGCAGCAGGGTGGCGTTGTCGCTGGGGCGTTTGAGCTGGAAATGCCGGGTCATTTTCAAGCGCTGGTCCCAGTCGACGATCCAGGTCGCCAGTTGCAGTTCATCGCCTTCATAGGCTGCGGCCAGATAATCGATTTCATGGCGGACAACGGCCATCGCCCGATCCAGCCGCCGGTATTCGACCAGGTCCAGGCCGAGGCGCTGCGAATGGCGCCAGGCGCAGCGCTCGAGCCAGGTCACGTAAACGGCGTTATTGGCGTGCCCGAGCCCGTCGATGTCTTCGGCGCCTACTTGCAGATCAATGGTAAACGGCGTTGCCCGATCCCAGCCCATGCCCCACTCCCGGTCAAAGTATTCAACCGGGGCAGTGTAACGGAGCTCAGGCCGATTGGCGCGCCTGAAGGCTGCGACCGGCAAGCAGTGATAACACACCATCAATCACTCGAGGGTCGGCCAGTACCCGTTGATGGCCGCCGCTTTCCAGGCGCAGTAGACGGCTGTCGAACCAGGCTTCGTGAATCAATTGCGATTCTTTGACCGAGACAAAATTGTCGTCCTCGGCATGCACGATCAAACCGGGCATATCCAGTTGATAGTGAGCCACGTCGAGCGTCGCGGCGCGCATGCCGACGTCCTGCTCGACCTGGCGGATAAACGCCGAACGCGCGCGCGGCGGCATGCCAACCATTCGCGCAAAACCGCGCAGCACGCCGAGAATCCGCGACGGTGCGGCGATGCTGACCAGGGTTTCGGTGCGCAGACCCAATTGCACGGCGAGCATCGCGCTGGCGCCGCCCATGGAATGGCCGATAACCGCTTGCAGCGGCGGCAATTCGGCAGCCGCTTCAAGCATGGCGCGGGCGAACAGCACTACATTGGCTTCGCGCCCAGGGGAGCGACCGTGAGCCGGACCGTCGAGCGCGACGACGGTATAGCCGGCATCGACCAGAGCATTGATCAGCGAGGCGAACTGCGTTGGCCGCCCTTCCCAACCATGCATCAGCAACACTGTCGGGCCTTGGCCCCAGCGCAGCGCCGACAGGCCGAAGCGCAACGTGATGCGTTCGGAGCTGGCCAACAGCGGCAGCTCCCAATCCCGCAGCGGTAGCGCGCGGGGCGTCATGAATGCCAGACGCATTTTGCTTGCCACCAGCTTCGGTGCAAACCAGCCCAAGGTACCGTTAACGCCACGAACCCACTTCAACGCGTTCATCGCACTCTCCTCAGGCTTGTTGCCTTCAGGTCAACGCACCGCCGACTTGGCGGCGCGCAGCAATCGATCGGATAACTCTCCCGGACCCAGCGCCCTGGCCAAGGCCAGACCACCGACCATCAACGCGACATCGGCCAAAGCCTTGTCGGTGTCTTCAGGGCTGGCGGCCAGTTGCGCGACCATCAGCTCCAGATGCTCGTTCAGCGCGATGCGGAACGACTCCGGCAAACGCCCCAATTCGCCAATCGAGGCAGGAATCGGGCATGCGGCTTCGCTGGAATCCCGGTGTTTGCGTGACAGGTAGAACGCAGCCACCAAAGCGCGACGCTCTTCGCCGGTCAGATCGGCGTCCATGTCGGCAATCAGGTCGCGACGCCGGCCCAGCAGTTGCTTGAACGCTTCGAGCATCATCGCGTCCTTGCTTTCGAAGTGGGCGTAGAAGCCGCCGACGGTCAGGCCGGCTGCGCCCATCACTTCGCCCACGCTCGGGTCAGCCGGGCCGCGCTGAATCAATGCGGCGCTGGCAGCCTTGAGGATGCGTTCGCGGGTTTGAGCTTTTTTATCGTTCATCGTTGCCTCCGAATATTACGACTAGAATATTATTCGCATAATAATATTCTGCAAGTCATGAATATGACCGCTGGTCTGAAGCACAGTGTAAGGAAAAAGGAGAGTTGGCCAAACGCCGGACAAACAAAAGGGCCATTCAATAATTGAATGACCCTTATAAAATCCCGCAGAGCGGGTAATCGTGGCGTCCCCTAGGGGACTCGAACCCCTGTTACCGCCGTGAAAGGGCGGTGTCCTAGGCCACTAGACGAAGGGGACACAAACCCTTCTATACAACTGATCAGTGCTGAGAGCTGATCGATTCAAGGCCGGTGTGGCCAGACCTTGAACTGTAAAATTGGTGGAGCTAAGCGGGATCGAACCGCTGACCTCCTGCATGCCATGCAGGCGCTCTCCCAGCTGAGCTATAGCCCCGGATTTTTCGCCTCGCGGCGGAGTGATCTCTTGCAACATCACTTCTGTAAAACTGGCGTCCCCTAGGGGACTCGAACCCCTGTTACCGCCGTGAAAGGGCGGTGTCCTAGGCCACTAGACGAAGGGGACGCAAACCCTTCTATACAACTGATCAACGCTGAGTGTTGATCGCTTCAAGGCCGGTGTGGCCAGACCTCGAAGTGTAAATTGGTGGAGCTAGACGGGATCGAACCGTCGACCTCTTGCATGCCATGCAAGCGCTCTCCCAGCTGAGCTATAGCCCCTCATCGCTGAGGACGGGGCGAATCTTAAGGGCGTATCGAAAGCCTGTCAAACTTATTTTTGAAAAATTTCAAAATTTTTTGCCGGGATAACAATCACTTACCGCCCTCCCCCGTAAATTCGGGAGAAACGCCGAAGGCAGGATCAAAAGATCGCAGCCTTCGGCAGTCCTGCAAAGAAGCAAAAGCAATCAGGCGATGGCGCCCAAGAGCTTTTCCCACTCCTTGTTTTCTTTCTTCGACACGCCGCCCAGCAGGTCAATCGCCTGGCGCAAGCGGAAACGGGTGAGATCCGGGCCGAGGATTTCCATCGCATCGAGCACCGACACCGAACTCGCCTGCCCGGTGATCGCAGCAAACATCAACGGCATCGCATCGCGCAGTTTCAGCTCGAGGGATTCGACCACCGCCTGAATCGTCGCGGTGATGCTGTCCTTCTCCCACTGCCGCAGACTTTCCAGTTTCCACAGGATCAACTGCATCAACTGGCGAACCTGATCGCCGGAGAGCTTTTTCGACTCGAACAGCTTGGCATCCGGATTCACGCCGCCAGCAAAGAAGAATCCCGCCAGCGGTGCAACCTGGCTGAACGTTTCAACCCGGCCCTGCACGTGCGGCGCGATCTTCATCATGTATTCGGAATTGAACGCCCACTTTTGCACGCGGGCGGCAAACTCTTCCACCGGCAGATCGCGCAGCCACTGGCCGTTGAGCCACGACAGCTTCTCGATGTCGAAGATCGGCCCGCCGAGGGACACTCGCTTGAGGTCGAAGTTGTCGACCATTTCCTGCAGCGAGAACTTCTCGCGCTCGTCCGGCATCGACCAGCCCATGCGCCCGAGGTAGTTGAGCATCGCTTCCGGCATGAAGCCCATGCGCTCGTAGAACGTCACCGAGGTCGGGTTCTTGCGCTTGGACAGCTTGCTCTTGTCCGGGTTGCGCAGCAGCGGCATGTAGCACAGCTCTGGTTGTTCCCAGCCGAAGTATTCGTAGAGCAAGATCAGTTTCGGTGCCGATGGCAGCCACTCTTCGCCACGCAGCACGTGGGTGATGCCCATCAGGTGATCGTCGACCACGTTGGCGAGGAAGTACGTCGGCAGGCCGTCGGTCTTCATCAGCACTTGCATGTCCATGCGATCCCACGGGATCTCGACGTCGCCACGCAGCATGTCCGGCACCACGCAGACGCCTTCGCTCGGCACTTTCATGCGGATCACGTGCGGTTCGCCAGCGGCCAGGCGCGCCGCGACTTCTTCCTTCGACAGCAGCAGTGCGCGGCCGTCGTAGCGCGGAGTTTCGCCGCGAGCCATTTGCTCGGCGCGCATTTGATCGAGTTCTTCAGCGGTGCAGAAGCACGGGAACGCATGGCCCATGTCGACCAGTTGCTGGCAGTACTTCTGGTAGATATCGCCGCGCTCGCTCTGCCGATAAGGGCCGTGCGGGCCGCCGACATCCGGGCCTTCGCTCCAGTCGATACCGAGCCAGCGCAGGGCGTCGAAGATCTGCTGTTCGGACTCGCGGGTCGAACGCAACTGATCGGTGTCTTCAATGCGCAGGATGAACTCACCGCCGTGCTGCTTGGCAAAGCAGTAGTTGAACAATGCGATGTAAGCGGTACCTACGTGGGGGTCCCCGGTAGGCGATGGCGCGATGCGAGTGCGGACGGTGGTCATGGCTTGTCTCGAAAAATGAAGAGCAGAACAATCAAGCGGCGAATGGTAACAGGCGACACCCGCCCCGCTCCAGCGGGCAGGGTATTTAAGCCGGAGACCGGGACTCGCTTATACCGAGTCGCCGCCATTCGCGAGCAGGCTCGCTCCCACAGGGAACGATCCCTTATACCGTAAGTAATCGTTCGCGCAGTTTGGCAACCTCGTCACGCATCTGCGCCGCCGCTTCAAACTCCAGATCCCGCGCCAGTTGGTACATCTTCTCTTCCAGCGCGCGGATGCGTTTGGTGATTTCGCTTGGCGAGCGCAGCTCGGCTTCGTACTTGGCGTTCTCTTCGGCGGCCTTGGCCATGCCTTTGCGCTTCTTGCTGCGCGAACCCGGCACGGTGGCGCCTTCCATGATGTCGGCGACGTCCTTGATCACACCTTTCGGGGTAATGCCGTTCTCAAGGTTGAAGGCGATCTGCTTCTCGCGACGGCGCTCGGTCTCACCAATCGCCCGCTCCATCGAACCGGTCATGCGATCAGCGTAGAGAATCGCCCGGCCATTGAGGTTACGCGCCGCGCGACCGATGGTCTGGATCAGCGAGCGCTCGGAACGCAGGAAGCCTTCCTTGTCGGCATCGAGAATCGCCACCAGCGACACTTCCGGCATGTCGAGGCCTTCACGCAGCAGGTTGATCCCGACCAGCACATCGAACACGCCGAGGCGCAAATCGCGGATGATCTCGACGCGCTCGACGGTGTCGATGTCCGAGTGCAGATAGCGCACGCGCACGCCGTGGTCGGCGAGGTAATCGGTCAGGTCTTCGGCCATGCGCTTGGTCAGCGTGGTGACCAGCACACGTTCTTCGATCGCCACACGCTTGGTGATTTCCGAGAGCAAGTCATCGACCTGGGTCAGCGCCGGCCGCACCTCAACCTGCGGGTCGACCAGGCCAGTCGGCCGCACCACCTGCTCAACCACGCGCCCGGCGTGCTCGGCTTCGTAGTTGCCGGGCGTTGCCGAGACGAAAATGGTCTGCGGGCTGACCCCTTCCCACTCGTCGAAACGCATGGGCCGGTTGTCCAGCGCCGAAGGCAAGCGGAAGCCGTACTCAACGAGGGTTTCCTTGCGTGAGCGGTCGCCCTTATACATCGCGCCGACCTGCGGCACGCTGACGTGGGATTCGTCGATCACCAGCAAGGCGTCGGCCGGCAGATAGTCGTAAAGGGTGGGTGGCGCCGCGCCGGCCGGACGCCCGGACAGGTAGCGCGAGTAGTTTTCGATGCCGTTGCAATAGCCCAGTTCGAGGATCATCTCCAGGTCGAAACGGGTGCGCTGTTCCAGACGCTGGGCTTCCACCAGTTTGTTGTTGCTGCGCAGGTATTCGAGGCGCTCCTGCAATTCGACCTTGATGCCTTCGATGGCGTCGAGCAGGGTTTCCCGAGGCGTCACGTAGTGACTTTTCGGGTAGAAAGTGAAGCGCGGCATCTTGCGGATGACTTCGCCGGTCAGTGGGTCGAAGGCAGAAATGCTCTCGACCTCGTCATCGAACAGCTCGATGCGGATCGCTTCGAGGTCGGATTCCGCCGGGAAGATATCGATCACATCACCGCGCACGCGGAACGTCGCCCGGGCAAAATCCATGTCGTTGCGGGTGTATTGCAGGTCAGCCAGACGCCGCAGCAGCGCGCGCTGATCGAGCTTGTCGCCACGATCAACGTGCAAGACCATTTTCAAATAGGTTTCCGGACTGCCCAGACCGTAGATGCATGAGACCGTGGTGACGATGATCGCGTCCTTGCGCTCCAGCAAGGCCTTGGTTGCGGACAGGCGCATCTGCTCGATGTGGTCGTTGATCGAGGCGTCCTTCTCGATGAAGGTGTCGGACGACGGCACATACGCTTCGGGCTGGTAGTAGTCGTAGTAGGAAACGAAGTATTCAACAGCGTTGTTGGGGAAGAACGCCTTGAACTCCCCGTACAACTGCGCGGCCAGGGTCTTGTTCGGCGCCAGTACGAGCGTCGGCCGCTGGACCTGGGAGATGACGTTGGCAATGCTGAAGGTCTTGCCCGACCCGGTCACACCGAGCAGTGTCTGGTGCGCCAGCCCGGCGTCAATGCCCTCAACCAACTGGCGAATGGCTTCCGGTTGATCGCCGGCAGGCTCGAAGCGGGTGACTAGCTGGAATTCCGACATACACACCTCTGGAATCGCGGCGTTCCGCGTCAGGCGGAGCACCACGAGGACGACCGCAAACGACCGATGTCGCGCAAGAAAAAACCTGGATTGTGCTGAATGTGGTGGCGATTGCCTGACCTTTCAAGGCAAACGTCCTACATCCGGTAAAGAGTCTGACAAAGTCAATCGACTAACGGTCAAGAAATAATCGGAAAAACTTACCCTAAAAGCCGATTCGCCTGTCGCCATTGCGCGGTGATGGCCTCTATACTAGCTCCCCGTTTGTGCACCGCTCTAGTGCATTCGGCTGGAGCGCGACACGTCCCTCCACTCTCCATTCAGAGCCGCCGTAATAATGAGCCTGTTCTCCGCTGTCGAAATGGCACCCCGCGATCCAATCCTGGGCCTCAACGAAGCATTCAACGCCGATACCCGGACCACCAAGGTCAACCTGGGCGTGGGCGTGTACTGCAACGAAGAGGGGCGAATTCCACTGCTGCGCGCGGTGATCGAAGCCGAGACGATTCGCGTCGCGCAACACGCTTCGCGCGGTTACCTGCCGATCGATGGCATCGCTGCCTACGACCAGGCCGTGCAGAAACTGCTGTTCGGCAACGACTCGCCGCTGATCAGCGCCGGTCGCGTCATCACCACTCAGGCCGTCGGCGGGACCGGCGCACTGAAAATCGGTGCCGACTTCCTCAAGCAACTGCTGCCGAACGCCGTCGTGGCGATCAGCGACCCGAGCTGGGAAAACCACCGCGCGCTGTTCGAAACCGCTGGTTTCCCGGTGCAGAACTACCGTTACTACGACGCTGCCACCCATGACGTGAACCGTGCCGGCATGCTCGACGACCTCAACGCCCTGCCGAACGGCTCGATCGTTGTCCTGCATGCTTGCTGCCACAACCCGACCGGCGTCGACCTGACCCCGGCGGACTGGAACAAGGTACTGGAAGTGGTCAAGGCCAAAGGTCACGTACCGTTCCTCGACATGGCTTACCAGGGTTTCGGCGACGGCATCGATGAAGACGCCGCCGCTGTGCGCCTGTTCGCCGAATCCGGCCTGACCTTTTTCGTCTCGAGCTCGTTCTCCAAGTCGTTCTCGCTGTACGGCGAACGCGTCGGCGCACTGTCGATCATCAGCGAATCGAAAGAAGAAAGCGCGCGCGTGCTGTCGCAGGTCAAGCGCGTGATCCGCACCAACTACTCCAACCCGCCGACCCACGGCGCCAGCATCGTTGCTGCGGTGCTGAACAGCCCGGAACTGCGCGCGCAGTGGGAAGCCGAACTGGCCGAGATGCGTCTGCGTATTCGCGGCATGCGCGAGCAGATGGTTGCCCTGCTGGCGGAAAAGGCGCCGGGCCGCGATTTCAGCTTCGTCGGTCGTCAGCGCGGCATGTTCTCCTACTCCGGCCTGACCACTGAACAAGTGCATCGCCTGCGCAACGAGTTCGGCATCTACGCCCTGGACACCGGCCGCATCTGCGTGGCCGCGCTGAACCAGAGCAACATCAAGGCTGTGACGGACGCGATCGTTCAGGTCATCTGATTTCGGCCAGTGATGAAAAACGGGAAGCCTTTTGGGCTTCCCGTTTTTATTTGTCTCTGGAAACGCCTTGCAACCTCTAGACTGCACACAATTCAAAGTGTAGGAGCTGACGAGTGCAACGAGGCTGCGATCTTTTGATCTTGTTTCTAAGATCAAAAGATCGCAGCGTTCCGCAGCTCCTACCGGTTTTGTGTACACCCGAGATTTTTGAAGAGAACCCACATGAAAAACGACAACCTGCGCGCCGACCGTGACGACCTGGATGATTTCATCCCGCGCGCTCCGGCCAAGCGTGAAAAGAGCCTGGTGCTGCAAGTCGCCACCGGGGTATTCCTCGGTGGCCTGGCCCTGTGGCTGGTGCAACTGGCGGCGACGGCGGCCTATGCCAAGCTGATGCTCGGCACGATTACCTTCGGCAGTTAAGCCAGCTCGGCCGCGCGTTGAGTGGCAGCATCGTCGTAAATCACATACAGCGATTCGGCGACCTGGCTCTTGATGGCCTTGCTGCTTTCTAGACCAAGGACGAAACCTTCAGCCTTGCCGCCAGCGCGGTTCAATTCTTCGGCGGTGCTTGCCCCGGTGATTGCATCGAAAAGTTTTTCGGCGTGCGGGCCGATCCCTTTGGGCAGGCTGATCTGTGCGGTGCTCATGCAGGCACCTCGGTGTTGCGAGTGATTTGAATCATGGCGCGTACCTTTGCGGCGAATGGCCGGCAGCGCGTGTGACCACTTCCGGGCTGCCATGGTAGACCTCTGAGGCCTTTCTGGTAACCGCCAATCGCTGACAAAATGCCGTCCGTCCCGACGAATCGCAAAAGTTGCCCGGCGATGCTTGACTTCTCTTTTTGAATCAGTAACATACGCACCAATTCCGCAATAGCTCAGTTGGTAGAGCAAGTGACTGTTAATCACTGGGTCCCTGGTTCGAGTCCAGGTTGTGGAGCCAAATAGCAAAGCCCCTGAATCGCAAGGTTCAGGGGCTTTTTTGTGGGCGCACGAAAAATACCAAAAGGCCGATCTGCGTGGGCAGATCGGCCTTTTCTGTTTCAGACGCAGCGGTCAGACATGTTCGCTGCTTTTCACCTGAACCTTAGGCGCGCCGTGGCCATGGTCGTGGTCATCCGGCTCGATCACCGGCACTTCCTTGCCATCGCAGTCATGCAGCTTGCCGTCGCTGAAGTAATCGCCTTCACGCAGCGCGGCGAGATCGCGATAACGCAGGGTGCGCTCTTCCGCTGCGGCGAACACCGACTGTTGATCCGAGTTGCCGGTCGTGAAGTGGTTGAACGCCAGGTTGAGCAGGATCGCCATGATTGCCGATGAACTGATGCCCGAATGGAAAATCGTCGCGAACCAGCTCGGGAAATGATCGTAGAAGTTCGGCGCGGCGATCGGGATCATGCCGAAACCGATCGAGGTGGCAACGATGATCAGGTTGACGTTGTTGCGGTAGTCCACCTTCGACAACGTGCGGATGCCACTCGCCGCCACGGTGCCGAACAGCACGATCCCTGCGCCGCCAAGGACCGAAGTCGGCACTGCAGCAATCACCCGGCCCATGAACGGCAGCAGGCCGAGCACCACCAGGAACAGACCGCCGGTGGCCACCACGAAACGGCTCTTGATCCCGGTCACCGCCACCAGACCGACGTTTTGCGCGAAAGCACTTTGCGTAAACGAACCGAAGATCGGCGCAAACATGCTCGACAGCATGTCGGCACGCAGGCCGTTGCCCAAGCGTTTGGAATCTACCTTGGTGTCAATGATCTCGCCCACGGCGAGGATGTCCGCCGAGGTTTCCACCAGCGTCACCATGACCACAATGCACATCGACAGGATCGCGGCGAAATGGAAGGTCGGCATGCCGAAGTGGAACGGTGTCGGGAAGCCGAACATGGGGCCGGTGGTGACACTGGAGAAATCCGCCATGCCAAGGAACACCGCCAGCACCGTGCCGATGACCATGGCCAGCAGAATCGACAGCCGAGAAATGGCCGCGCTGCCAACCTTGCTCAGCAGCAACACCAGCACCAGCGTGACCGCCGCCAGACCGATGTTCTGCATGCTGCCGAAGTCCGGCGCGTGGCTGTTGCCGCCCATCGCCCAGCGTGCGGCCACCGGCATCAGCGTCAGGCCGATGGTGGTGATCACAATGCCGGTGACCAGCGGCGGAAAGAACTTGGTGATGCGTGAAAACACCGGCGTGATCAGCAAGCCGATCAACGAGGCGGCAATCACGGCACCCAGCACCGATTGGAAACCGCCCTCCCCGCCGCTGCTGACGATCGCAACCATGGTCGCCACGCCGGAGAACGATACGCCCTGGACCAGCGGCAGCTGACAGCCAAAAAACGGCAGACCCAGGGTTTGCAGCAACGTCGCCAGCCCCCCCGCAAACAATGAAGCAGCAATCAACAGACCAATGTCCGCCGGCGACAGACCGGCCGCCTGGCCAATGATCAGTGGCACCGCAACGATACCGCCGTACATGGTCAGAACATGTTGCAGGCCGTAAGCCATATTCGCGCCGACCCCGAGGTTTTCATCCTCGGGCCGTTGGTGTGAAACATGGGGCGTTTTCATGGTGGGGGGTTCCCTGGTTTTTGTTATGCGCACACTGTATTCAATACTCAGGACAAATGTCCATAGAGTTGTATACAACTTGTCAGTCACATAATGGTTAGGTAGCCATCCAACCTTCTAGCCTGCGCTTCTTGCCCCAACAAATTCGGCAACACATCCCCGCTGCGCTCGCGCCAGTGCCCACTAGGCTGAAGTGTTCACGGCGACCGACGGTGTAGTCGCGCTCTTTTTTATACATATAAAGTATGCATAATCAAATCAGTGATTCAATTACGACGGGAGTTAAGGAGGCTTGAACGATGAAAGACGAATATGACTTTTCCGCAGGTAAACGCGGCGCAGTAGCGCCGAGCAAGGGCAAGACCCGCATCACTATCATGCTTGATGACGCGGTGATCGAAGCGGCGCGTACCGCCGCGGAAACCGAGGGCTTTGGCTACCAGACTGTGATCAACAACACCCTGCGCCATGCTCTGCTTGATGGCCCACGCCAGCAGGGAAGCGCTGACGATTCAGGTCTGACGGGGCAATTCAAGAAAGGCATCACCGCCACCGATCTCAAGAGTCTCGAGCGAAAGCTGTCAGCGGCCATCGGCGAAATCCGTCGCGTATTGGAGCCTGATGCAAAGCCTTAGATGGAGGCTGGCGCGATGACCCGAGCCAGCGCTTGTTGCACACGCGGTGAATCAGGCACCTGAAGATCGAACTCGCGCCGCAGCAATTTCATCAGCTCGTCGACGTCCGCCACCTCGCGCCGCTCACTGTCCGCACCCATGTAATGAATGGCAAAACTGCCGTTGTTCAGGGTTTTGCGCCAACCAGCGCCGGTGCGCGCAACCATCAGGCGCTGGGCAAAAGGTGACTCGGGATGGGTGGAGACGTACCAGTTGCCGACGGTGTAATCAATGTCTTCCTGGCGTTGCAAATCGAACAGGTACATCGGCCGCCATTCGCCTGCGACTTTGGCGCGCAGCAGGTAGCCATCGGTTTGCTTGTCGATGCGGTAAGGCTCATGCGGAGTCGGTTGTTCCCCTTCGCTGTCGAGCAGCAGCGGTGCGGTCGGCACCATGCCGCCAAAGCCGACGTCGGTGATGTAACGCACTGTGTCGATGGTCACCAGACTCAGACGATGGGTGCGCGCCGTCCAGCTGCCTTCCGGTTGATTCATCACCACGCGCCCGCTGATCGCCCGCGCGTCGAAGCCCAATTCAAGCAGCAGCGCATAAAACAAATGATTGAGCTCATAGCAGTAGCCGCCCCGCCCTTGCTGCAGCACCTTGCTTTCGATGGAGTTTAGGTCGATCGACACCGGTTCACCCATGACCGTAGCCAGATTCTCGAAAACAAATTCGGCGGTATGGCGCAGTTGCAACTGACGCAAGGTATCCAGCGTCGGTGGCGGCGGCGCATCGAAACCCAGACGTTGCAGGTACAGATTGGTATTGGTCAGCCGTGGCGCACTCATTGCTCGATCCTTATGCATGGGCCGCAGAACACTGCGTGGTTATTGCCCTGTATACGGGATCAAGCACGGCTTCTGACAATTGATTTCGCCAATCGCCCGCTCAGCGCTTTTTCCGCGAAGCGATGCGAATCCATGTCGGTGCATGGTCGCTGGCGTGCGGTTCGTTGCGCACCCAGGCGTCGACGCCGGCGTCATGCAGATACGGGCTCAATGCCGGGTTGAGCAGCAGGTGGTCGATGCGCAGGCCGGAGTTTGTTTGCCAATGGTTACGGAAATAGTCCCAGAAGGTGTAGAGGCGCTCTTCGGGATACACGTGGCGCAGAGAATCGGTCCAGCCCTGATCCAGCAGCCGCTGGTAGCACTCGCGGCTTTCAGGTTGCAACAAGGCGTCCTTGAGCCAGGAGCGGGTGTTGTAGATGTCCATGTCGGTGGGCACGACATTGAAGTCACCGGCCAGCACCACCGGGTGATCGCTGCTTTGCAGGTCATTGGCGTAATTGATCAGACGCTCGAACCAGGCCAGTTTGTAATCGAATTTCGGCCCCGGCTGCGGGTTGCCATTGGGCAGATACAGGCAACCGACCAGCACACCGTGCACCGCCGCTTCGATATAGCGGCTGTGGGTGTCATCGGGATCGCCGGGCAAACCGCGTCGACTCTCCAACGGCTGCGCATCACGCGCCAGAATCGCCACGCCATTCCATGACGCCTGGCCCTGCCAGATTGCGCCGTAACCGGCGGCCTCCAGCTCGGCGGCGGGAAATGCGCTGTCCACTGACTTGAGCTCTTGCAGGCAGACGATGTCCGGTTGCTCGCGCTTGAGCCATTCCAGCAGATTCGGCAGCCGCGCGCGCATGCCGTTGACGTTGAAGGTGGCGATTCGCAGGTTTTTCATCGTCTGCAACTCCTGCCCGGTGGGATTGCAAATTGTGACCCTGAGAACGCCGCGCAGGTTGCATCGAATCACAAAGCGACAGCTCAGACGCGATTACGCAGCCATTGCAGAAAGCCTCTTTTCGGCGCGACCACGGGCGCGTCCTCGGTCAGCGACTGCGCCTTGTGCAGACGGAAATCGAGCAACGCCTGCATCGCATCATGAATGTCATGGCGCGCGTCCAGGCACGGTTTCAGGTAGGACTTCTCGATGCGATACAGGGCGCAGAAAGTCTTCGCGGAAAAATCCGCCGGCAGCGCGGTGTCGGAAAGAATCCCGGCCTCGCCGATCACCTCGCCCGGCCCCATGCGCCCGGATTCCAGGGGTGCGCCATGGCGCTTGAGCGTCACCGATACCACGCCGGATTCAATGATGAACAAATGATCGCTGACCTCCCCGCCCGCGAGAATCGTTTCGCCGACGCGGAAAGTTTGCAGAGTCATGTTCTGGCTGAAGGTGTCTTTTTCTTCTTCACGCAGAGTCGAGAAGATCGGTGAGCTTTCCAGCAGCGCCCGTGGCCGCGACAACTGCGGTGCGGCGCTGGTCTCGTTGCTGGACAGCAGGTTGACCCCGGACGCCTGCAAATGCCGGTAAGCGAGGTCGAACAACTGATTGCGCACCACGCGCTTCTCGCCCATCGAGGCGACAAACCCGCTGATTTCGTATTCCGCGCCGCCGCTGGCAGAACTCTTCAACGACACGCTCGGCGCCGGTGTGTCGAGCAATTGCCGACAACCCTGCATCGCTCGCTCCAGCGCCTCGATTACCGAACTGGGTCGGGCATGGGGGCTGACGGGCACGCTGACGGAAACGCCGAACATATTGCTCGGTCGGCTGAAGTTGATGATTTTGGCTTTCGCCGCCAGCGAGTTGGGAATCACGGCCATGCTGCCCTGACTGGTTTGCAGACGCGTGGCGCGCCAGTCGATGTCGGTGACGCGGCCCTCGGTGCCGTCGATGGAGATCCAGTCATCAAGTTGATAGGGCTTGGTGGTGTTGAGGACGATGCCGGAGAACACGTCGCTCAAGGTGCTCTGCAAAGCCAGGCCGACAATGATCGCCAACGCGCCGGACGTCGCCAGCACGCCTTTGACTGGCAGATCGAGCACGTACGCCAGCGCCGCAATGATGGCGATGAGGAAAATCACCGCGCCGAGCAAGTCCTGCAACAGCCGGCCGGTATGGCCGACCCGCTGCATCATCACCGCGCCGATCAGCACCGTCAGGGTCCGCGCACCAAACAGCCACCAACCGATCTGCAACCCGGTCGCCGCCAGATGCAGCGGCACGTTGTCGGCCCACGGCGCCGGCTCCATCGGGTTGAGGCCTTCGTTGAACAGCACAATGCTGAACAGGGCGAAAATCAGCACCCGCACCAGCAGCTTCCATTCGCTGCCGCGAGAGCTGATCAGCCGCCACAGGCCAAGATCGAGCAGGATCAGGATCAACGCGCTAAACAACGGGTGTTCGGTCAGCAGAGACAGCATCAAACAACTCCGACAAAGGCCAATCGCGAGAAGATCGCACAGATTGGCACAGTGTAGGAGCAATTGATTTCGGTGGAGGAGCACCGGCTTACAAACACTGCAAAACCCTGAAGGAGCTGACGAAGGCTGCGATCTTGAGGCTGTGGGACGCGGAGCGTCCCCGGCTGCATTCCCACGCAGAGCGTGGGAACGATCAGATCAAAAGATCGCAGCCCTCGGCAGCTCCTACAGGTTCTTTTTGCGTTAAGGGTGCATCTGGCCAAAGCGCCCGGACTGGAAGTCGGCGAAGGCCTGGTGGATTTCCTGCTCGGTGTTCATCACGAACGGGCCATGGCCGACGATCGGTTCGTCTATCGGCTCGCCACTGAGCAGCAATACCACCGCGTCTTCGCTGGCCTGGAGGGTGAGTCGATCACCGTCGCGTTCGAACAGCGCCAACTGCCCTACCCCAACCGATTCCGCGCCGTTGACCTGCACCGAACCCTTCAACACCACCAGCGCGGTATTACGTCCTTCGTGCAGATCAAGCGTCAGCAACTTGCCGGCATTGAGGCGCAGATCCCACACGTCGATTGGCGTAAAAGTCCGTGACGGTCCGGTGTGCCCATCGAATTCGCCGGCGATCAGACGCAGGCTGCCGGCGTGGTCCTTGAGCGCGATGCTCGGAATGTCGCGGTCGAGAATGGTCTGGTAACCCGGCGCGGCCATTTTGTCCTTGGCCGGCAGGTTGACCCACAGCTGGACCATTTCCAGCTTGCCGCCGGTTCGGGCGAAGTTTTCCGAGTGGAATTCTTCATGAAGGATGCCGGACGCTGCGGTCATCCACTGCACATCACCCGGGCCGATGGTGCCGCCACTGCCGGTGGAATCGCGGTGTTGCACTTCGCCGTCGTAAACGATGGTCACGGTTTCGAAACCACGGTGCGGGTGCTGGCCGACGCCACGCTGTTCAGTGGTCGGGGTGAATTCGGCGGGACCGGCGTGATCGAGCAGCAGAAACGGGCTGATGTGCTTGCCCAGGTTGTCATAGGAAAACAGCGTGCGCACCGGGAAACCATCGCCGACCCAATGGCCGCGCGGGCTGGTGTAAATGCCGATGATGTTTTTCATGGGGTCTCCAATGGGTGAATGCATTGGATTAAGCGTAAGGGCATATCGAATATTCGACTAGAGGGTGCAAATCGGCTTGAGTGTTCCATATGCAGAACAATTGAGCAGCGGCGCGCATTTCGCGAGCAGACTCGCTCCCACAGGAGACTGCATTGGTTCAGAGGCACCGTGCGAGGCCGTGCATGGCTTCGCGCAACCTGTCGATGGCACGCTCGATAAACGCGTTTTCACCTTCTCGGCATGCCGTGTCCAGATCTGCACACGCCGCAACAACCCGCGCTGCCCCAACCATTTGCGCACCGCCCCTGATGCGATGGGCCAGCTCACGCAGGCCGTTGCGGTCGCCGACGCGGGTCTGATCCAAAGCCTGCAGATCGTCGCGCAAGCTATTGCCGACTTCCTTGCGCAAACGCTCGATCAACGAGTGATCGGCACCGGCCATCTGCTCCAGGGCACTCAGATCAATCTCGACGGGCTCGGCACTTGGCGGTTCATCTTCGTGGCGCTCGCAACGATGAGCGCCTTTCAGGGCTTCAGCCAGATCATGCAAGCGAATCGGTTTGAACAGGCAGCCATCCATGCCGGCATCCAGACAGCGCAGGCGCTCTTCGACCTGCGCATTGGCCGTAAAACCGAGGATAAGACAGGGCCTGCGGCCGCTGGCGGCCTCTTCATCTCGAATGGTGCGCGCCAGCTCATAGCCATTGCGTCGCGGCATGTTGCAGTCGGTGATGACGACATCGAAGGCCTGGGCTCGCCAGCGGTCCAGCCCCTGTTCACCATCGCCAACGTCTACCGTGCGATGCCCGAGTTCACTAAGTTGCCAACACATCAGCAAACGATTGACCGGGTGATCGTCCACCACCAACACGCTTAATACACAGGTAGCGGCTGCCGCCTCGGGCGTTGCCAGTGTGGTCGTCACAGCTGTCAACAGCGGCAAGGACAGATGCATTTCCACGCGCGTGCCTTGCCCGAGATCACTATCGAGACTTAGCGTGCCGCCCATCATTTCGCAGAGGTTACGGCTGATCACCAGCCCCAGGCCGGAACCGCTGCGCGCCGCTTGAAGGCTATTGCTCGCTTGAACGAATGGGCTGAACAGGCGCTTTTGATCTTCGTCGCTGATGCCGATGCCGTTGTCTTCGATGCGCAACAGCAAGTCCACTTCAGCGTCGGTCATGGCGATGACCTGCAAGCGCAAACTCACCTCACCCACCTCGGTGAATTTGATCGCATTGCTCAACAGGTTCGACAGCACCTGTTTGAAGCGCGTCGGATCAATCAGCACATCCACGTCGGCGCGCGGATCAAGTTCGATGCGCCACAAGAGCCGTTTCTGCCGCGCCAGCCCTTCGAAAACCCGACACATCGATAACACCGTCTCGCGCAGGTTGGCCCGCTCGGGCGTGAGGGACAAATGCCCCGACTCGATACGGGCGATGTCGAGAATGTCGCCAATCAACGCCAATAATTGCTGGCCGGCATTCGACGCCACCTGAATTGCCAGTCGATCAGTCACGCCCTCCTCTGCGCGCTTGAGCGCCAGTTCGAGCATGCCGATCAAGGCGTTCATCGGTGTGCGGATCTCGTGGCTCATGGTCGCCAGGAAAGTGCTTTTGGCCCGATTGGCCTCATCCGCTGCGTCCTTGGCCTGTTGCAGTTGCAACAACCATTGCTGGCGCTGATAAATCTGCCGACGCTGCCAGCCGATCCAGATCAGGGCCAGCAGCAGCAAGCCTGCGGCGCCGGCAAAACCAAGCAGAATCTCGCGGCGATGGCGCGACCAATAGCTGTCCTCCACCACCACATCGTGGCTCCAGCGCTCGACCAGTTCATCCATTTGCTGCGGCGCGATGCTCAGCAACGCCTTGTTCAGGATCGAGTGCAGCAGCGCCGACTGCGGCGCCGTGGCCAAAGCGATGCGCGCCGGCTGATCGCCTACGGTGCCGGTAATACGCAGGCGGTCGCGGTATTGGCGGGCGATCAGAAAACGCGCCACCAGCAACGAGCTTACCGTCACGTCGACCTGTCCACGGGCAATCAGCGCCATGCCTTCGGCGGGGCTTTTGACTTCGACCAGACGCAGGCCGGGAACCCGTTGCAGCAGGTATTCGCGCAACGGGTGGCCGCGATAGATCGCCAGGCGTTTGCCCGCCAGTTCGTCGAGCGGCAATGGATGTGGTCCGTTCGCTGCGCTGACCAGCACGAACGGATTGTTCAGATAGGCGCGGGTGAATTGCAGCTGCGCTTCCCGCTCGGTGCTCGGCGTCACCACCGGCAGAACATCGAGTGCGCCGGCCTGGAGCTGCTCGAACTGATCGTTCAAGGAGGTGCCACGGACAATCTCGAAATTCAGCCCGCTGCGCTGCGCAATCAGGCCCAGCAACTGCGCTGCCAGCCCATTGAAGCGTCCATCAGCATCGAAAAACGCCAACGGCGCGAAGTCTTCGACAGCGCCGACCCGCACCACCGGGTGCTGATCCAGCCACTGCTGCTCGGCGGCGCTGAGCTGTACCCGCGACTGTTCGGCCATCTCGGCGAGGCCGACGCTCCAGCGCTGTTCGATCAGATGGCGACGCTCCATCGGCACGGCCAGCAAGGCCTTGTCGACGATGCGTTTGAGCACCACATCGCTGCGCAACAACGCAAAGGCGAACGGATTGGCATCAAGGCCCGACGGCCCGGCCAATTGCAGGTCGTTGCGATAATTGGTGTTGATCAGATAGTTGGCGCTGATGAAGTCGCCCAGGTACACGTCGTCGGCACCGAAGGCGACCGCGCCGAGTGCATCCATGGCCGAAGCGTAAAGCTGTACGTGGGCGCCGGGGTAGAACGCCTGAACATGGGTCAGCGGCAGGTAATCCTCGACCATGGCGATGCGTTTGCCTGCAAGGTCAGCAGGCAGTTTCTCGTCATGACGCGTCACCAGCATCGGCTGATCTTCAGCATACGGCCGCGACAGAACGAAAGCCGGATCGGCGGCTTCGAAACTGTTCGAGGTGCCCAGGAGTTCGACGTCAGCGCGCTTGAGTGCGGCCATCAGTGCGGGACGATCGGCGAAACGCCGCACTTCGATCCTGATGCCGAGCAGTTGCGCCAGCAGATCGGCGTAATCGGCGGTCAGCCCTTCCAGCTCATGCTGATTGCGGGTGATTTCGAAGGGCGGGTAATCCGGGCCGGAGATGCCCATGCGCAAGACTGGATGCTCACGCAGCCACTGGCGCTCCCGATCATCGAGGCGGACCTGGATACTTCCCGGTTCGAGGCGCGCCAGCACCTCCAGCGTCTGCGGCTGGTCATTCGCCCCGACCGAGGCAACAAGCCCCAGCCACAGCAATAAAACCCGCAGTCCCTGCATCATGTCGGGGTACTCAGATCAAGTGATTGCGCTTGGCGAACTCACGCAGAAGCACCAGCGAACCCAGGCCAAGTTTCGCCATCATGCGGGTCTTGTAGGTGCTGACGGTTTTGTGACTCAGGTGCATTTCCAAAGCGATGGCCTTGTTCGGTTTGCCCAGCGCCAGATTCACGAAGATGCATAACTCTCGATCGGACAGCTGCGCGATCAGCTCCTTTTCCGTGCGTTGCACGGCGTTGTACAGACCGCTGGTATTGGGCAATGCGGAGAAATAAGTGTGGCCGGACATCAATGCCTTGATGGCTTCGTGCAGCAGAGTCAGTTGATTGCTCTTGGTCACGTAGCCCCGTGCGCCGGCGCGCAGACAGCGCTCCTGGTAATGCGTGGGCTCATGCATGCTGAACACCAGCACCCGGCAACGCGCCGTTGGCGCCTTGATCTGGATTCGCGTCAGCACTTCCAGACCGTCCATCGATCCCAGCCCCAGATCGAGCACAACCAGGTGCGGATCATGCGCGCAGATCAACGGCACGACTTCATTGCCATTGGACGCTTCATGAATCCGGGTGAAGCCTTGAGCCTGCAGAACGATCCGAATGGCCGCGCGCACGACTGGATGGTCATCGACGATCAGCGCTGACTTCATTGGGACTCCTGCAAAATCGAAGACACCGCAACAGTCTGTCCCGGAGTCGGTGGCTGCGCCGGCACTGTTACATGGATGGGCAAGAGAATCACCTGTCAGGTCTGACAGTTGTGCAGAGTGTTTTTTTATGCATTGGCATGGCGCAACGATGCGTGGGCGTCAGGCGCTGCCTGGCGTTCGTCGCAAGTTTCGACTCTCGCCATTACCTGCCCGATGAGCTGTGAATTGGGCAATGGCGTCGGGCTGATCTGCGCGTTTTCCTGAGCAAACCCGGCAGCCGCCTGCAAAGGTGCCGACGGTTCGTTGTAGATCAGAGCATGGCGAACCTGTGGGTTATCGAGCAGAAAGCCCAGCAGATCGAGAGAGCCTGCCGCCAGTTCGGCATTGATCACCAGCACATCGAACGGCTCGCAGCCATAGTCGACCAGGGTCAACAGTTCGCCGAGAGTCTGCACCGGGGCGACGCGGTAGTAGCCGAGCGCGTTGAACAGGCGCTCGATTTTCATGCGATGAAAATGCTGCGGGTCGGCGATCAGGATGCGCAACGCTTTGTTGCTCATGGTCATTCTCCCGGTGAGGTTTGGGGAGGGCAAGACTACGCAAGCGTCGGCGATAGCTCTGTAGGACTTTTCCTAAAAATTTGGTCATTCATCCGGCGGCCCTGACGCACCAATATCCCCTGCGGGAGCGAGCCTGCTCGCGAAGGGGCTATACCAGTCAGAGGTGTACTGACTGACACGACGCCTTCGCGAGCAGGCTCGCTCCCACAGGGGAAAGCATTCCATGGCGGTTATTGCCAGCCGAACCGGCGGATGTAGAAGCCTTTAACGGCTTGGGTCAGCGCCATGTACGCCAGCAGAATCACCGGCAGAAACACGAAATACAGCGACGGCAGCGCCTGCAACTTGAAGTAATGCGCCAGCGGCCCCATTGGCAGGAAGATGCCGACCGCCATGATGACCCCGGTCATCACCAGCAGCGGCATGGCGGCGCGGCTTTGCAGGAACGGGATCTTCGGCGTGCGGATCATGTGCACGATCAGCGTCTGGGTCAGCAACCCGACCACGAACCAGCCGGACTGGAACAGCGTCTGATGATCCGGGGTATTGGCGTCGAACACGTACCACATCAAGGCGAACGTCGTGATATCGAAGATCGAACTGATCGGACCGAAAAACAGCATGAAGCGCCCGACGTCTGCCGGCTGCCAGCGCTGCGGCTGTTTCAGCATCTCGTCGTCGACGTTATCGAACGGAATGGCGATCTGCGAAATATCGTAGAGCAGGTTCTGCACCAGCAGGTGCATCGGCAGCATCGGCAGGAACGGGATGAACGCGCTGGCAACCAGCACCGAGAACACATTGCCGAAGTTGGAGCTGGCAGTCATCTTGATGTACTTGAGCATGTTGGCGAAGGTGCGCCGCCCTTCGAGCACGCCCTCCTCCAGCACCATCAGGCTTTTTTCCAACAGGATGATATCCGCCGCTTCCTTGGCGATGTCCACCGCGCTGTCCACGGAAATGCCGATGTCGGCGCTGCGCAGCGCCGGCGCGTCGTTGATGCCGTCGCCCATGAACCCGACCACATGGCCGTTGCCCTTGAGAATGCCGACGATGCGCTCTTTGTGCGATGGCGTCAGTCTGGCGAAGACGTTGGTCGTCTCAACCGCCACGGCCAGTTCGGCATCGCTCATGCGCTCAATGTCATTGCCCAGCAGCAAACCCTGTTGCGCGAGGCCGACCTCACGGCAGATTTTCGCCGTCACCAGTTCGTTGTCACCGGTCAGCACCTTGACCGCCACGCCATGCTCGGCCAGGGCCTTGAGCGCTGGCGCGGTGCTTTCCTTCGGTGGATCGAGGAACGCCACGTAACCGATCAGCGTCAGTTCCTGCTCATCGGCCAGGCTGTAAATCTCGCGCCCTGCTGGCATTGAGCGAGCCGCGACCGCCACCACGCGCAGACCTTCAGCGTTGAAGGCGCCGGTGACTTGGCGAATCCGCGCCAGCAATTCATCGCTCAAGACTTCATCGACCTCGCCGTGACGCACCCGACTGCACACCGCCAGCACTTCTTCCACCGCGCCTTTGCAGATCAGTTGATGGGGCTGACCGCGGCCCTCCACCACCACCGACATGCGCCGGCGATTGAAATCGAAGGGGATCTCATCGACCTTGCGAAACACGCTGCCGACCTTGAGTTCGCGATGGACTTCCACGTGTTCGAGCACGGCGACATCCAGCAGGTTTTTCAGGCCGGTCTGGTAGTAGCTGTTCAGGTAGGCCAGTTCCAGCACAGCGTCAGAATCCTCACCCCAGACGTCGACATTACGCGCCAGAAATATCTTGTCCTGAGTCAGGGTGCCGGTCTTGTCGGTGCACAGCACGTCCATGGCGCCGAAGTTCTGGATCGCGTCGAGGCGTTTGACGATGACCTTTTTGCGCGACAGAAACACGGCGCCTTTGGCCAGGGTCGAGGTGACGATCATCGGCAGCATTTCCGGGGTCAGGCCGACCGCAATTGACAGCGCGAAGAGCAGCGCTTCGCTCCAGTCGCCCTTGGTGAAACCGTTGATGAACAGTACCAGTGGCGCCATGACGAACATGAAGCGGATCAGCAGCCAGCTGACCTTGTTGACGCCCTGCTGAAACGAGGTCACCGCCCGGTCCGTCGCGCCGACGCGTTGCGCCAGCGCACCGAAGTAGGTGCTGTTGCCGGTGGTGAGAATCAGCGCAATCGCGCTGCCGGAGACAACGTTGGTGCCCATGAACAGAATATTGTCCAGCTCCAGCGGGTTACACGTGTCGCGATCGGTGGGCCGGGTGAATTTCTCCACCGGCATCGATTCACCGGTCATTGCTGCCTGGCTGACGAACAGATCCTTGGCGCTGAGCACGCGGCAATCGGCGGGAATCATGTCGCCGGCCGAGAGCACGATGAGATCGCCGGGCACCAGTTGCTTGATCGGCAGCTCCCGCCGTGGCCCATCGCGGCGCAGCACCGTAGCGGTGTTGCTGACCATGGCTTTGAGCGCATCGGCGGCCAGATTGGACTTGCTCTCCTGCCAGAAGCGCAGCAGCGTCGACAGCACCACCATGGAGAAAATCACCACGGCCGCCTTGAGGTCTTCGGTGAGCCAGGAGATCACCGCGAGCAGAGTCAGCAGCAGGTTGAACGGGTTTTTGTAGCAGTGCCCCAGATGGGTCCACCACGGCAGCGGCTGCTCGTGTTCGACCTCGTTGAGGCCATGTTGCGCGCGCAGAGTATCGGCCTCGACCTCGGTGAGCCCCTCGCCGTGCGTGCCCAGCGATGACAGCAACGCAGCGCTGTCTTCATGGGCGGCAGCGACCAGCGTGTTGGCCAGCGTCGGCGGCACTTCACGGCTGACCGTGGTGTCATTGATCGAATCCAGCAGCGCCAGACGACGGAAGTGCCGGGCGATGTGGCGGCTGCGCAGAAAGCCTGCGAAAAATTCCTTGAGCGTGAGTTTCATGGCTGTGTCCCCTGTGGTCAGCCGGGAAACCGTCGAGCAGGTACCGCCGCGCCCTGGCACCGGGAAAACCGGCACGGTAAGGCGTGGCGCGCCCGTCGGGAACGACAGGCGTGTCGATAGGCTGCGATGACGATTGAGGTCGTCAGCACGCTTGTTTCAGCGTCGATGAGAAGGACGTCGAGACACGATCCGGAACGGGTCGTGCACGGGATGCCGCTGCTCGCTGTTACGGCGAGACAACGGCAGGGAAAGGCTGCGCGTTATCTTGCCGAGAATCTGCCGGTGATCGAGACCGGCCGACAACTGTCACTCGAACAAGTACCCACTGTGGGTCTCCGCAATTGATGAAAACGCGCGCAGCTTACGCCCGCAGCGAAACGGCTGGAAGAGGTGTTTTCGGGGAATGTGGGGGGTGTTCAGGAAGGGTTCAGAATTTCCCCGTGATCGTTCCTGCGCTCAGCGTAGGAACGCCTCATCGGACGCTCCGCGTTCGGCTTCTGAAAGGGACGCGGAGCGTCCCGGGCGGCATTCCCACGCAGAGCGTGGGAACGATCATCTGTGGGGCTTTCCATGGCCCCTTCGCAAGCAGGCTCGCTCCCAGATTTTGGCCTGCATTCACAGAACCATTGTGGGAGCGAGCCTGCTCGCGAAAGCGGTGTGACAGGCGCCGCATACTTCAGCTGGCAGTCGCCAACAACAGCTCCGCCACCGAGCGGCTGTGCCCGCGCTGTTTGCCATGCTCGTACAGCGAGCCGGCGATTTCGTCGGCGCGAATCGGCAGCACCGACAGCAGCGTATCGCTCAGGCCATGGCTGGCCTGGCAGAAGCCCTGCATATAAATGCCGGCCTTGCAGCGCTCGTCGGTGATCAGTTTGTAGTTGCGATCGACCTCGAACTCACCGAGGTATTCCTCCAGCGGCGCGAGCAACTTGCGGTGCATCTGCCGCTCGTAACCGGTGGCCAGCACCACGGCGTCATAGATTCGCACCGTGACTTCGCCGGTGGCGTTGTTGCGCACGGCCAGTTCGATGCCGTTTGCCGTGGCAGTGGCGCTCTCGACGGTGGTCAGGGTGCGGAACGCATGACGGGCAATCCCGGAAACCTTCTGCCGGTAGAAGATGCCGTAGATGCGTTCGATCAGGTCGATGTCGACCACCGAATAGTTGGTGTTGTGGTACTCGTTGACCAGACGCTCGCGCTCGACGCTGTTCTGCTGGAACACCAGATCAGTGAATTCCGGCGAGAACACTTCGTTGACGAACGGGCTGTCATCCGCAGGCTTCAACGCCGAGCCGCGCAGGATCATGTCGACCTGCACCGACGGGAACGAATCATTCAGGTCGATAAAGGCTTCCGCCGCGCTCTGCCCGCCGCCGATGATGGCGATGCTCATCGGTTGGTTGTTCACGCACGGCTGCCTGGCCATTTGCGACAGATACTGCGAATGGTGGAACACCCGATGATCGCCCTTCAGCGCCTTGAACGCCTCCGGAATGCGCGGTGTGCCGCCAGCGCTGACCACCACCGAACGCGTGGTACGCACGAATTGCTGGCCGTCGCTGCCCCGGGAAATCACCCGCAAGGCTTCGACCTGCTGGTTGTGCAATACCGGTTCGATGAACTGCACTTCTTCGCCATAACGGCTCTGCGCGGTGAACTGCCCGGCCACCCAGCGCAGGTAGTCGTTGTACTCCATGCGGCATGGATAAAAGGTGCCGAGGTTGATGAAGTCGACCAGACGCCCGTGGTGCTTGAGGTAATTGACGAACGAGTACGGGCTGGTCGGATTGCGCAGGGTCACCAGGTCCTTGAGGAAGGAGATCTGCAACTCGCTCTGCGTCGACAAGGTGTTGCCGTGCCAGCTGTAAGTGGCCTGCTTGTCGAGGAACAGCACATCCAGTTCGCCCTGGATCCGGCCGCGTTCCTGCAGAGCGATGGCCAGTGCCAGGTTCGAAGGGCCGAAACCGACGCCGATCAGGTCGTGAACGATGGGCGATGCAATTGCCTGTGTCATTTCCAGTGTCCTCTGGATGAACCCCTCAACGCGGGGAAATAAAGCCTGGGTGGCCTGACCGGCCTGAATCAGGTCAGCAGGTCGTCTGTTGAGTAGGAACGAGGACGATGAAAGGAAATTTAACCGGTGCGGCTCACTGGCCATCCCATTGCTGGATGCGCAAGCGGCAATGCTTCATGGCGTTGACGATGTGTTTTTCCACCAGTGCCCGGGAGATGCCGAGGGTCTGGGCGATTTCCGGATGGGACATTCCTTCGATCTTGCGCAGCAGAAAACTGTCGCGGCACAGCGGCGGCAACTCGGCCAGTGCGCGCTGGAGCATTTCCAGACGCTGGCCGTGATCGAGGGTGCCATGGGGGGACGGGGTGAAATAGCGCTCTTCGTTGTCGAGCACGTCCAGCGATTCGACCTGGCGCAGCGCGTTGCGGCGGTGATCGTCGATAACCAAGTTCAGCGCGGTGCGATAAAGGAAGGCCCGGGGTTGTTCGATCGGCACCTCGCTGGAGCGCTCCAGCACCCGTACATAGGCGTCATGCACCACATCCTCGGCGACCTGACGGTTGCCCAGTCTGGCGTTGAGGAAACACACCAGCTCACGATAGTAGTTTTCCAACATGACTCCCGACCGCATCGATGCCGTTTCTGTCCTTGAGCGCACTGATCAGACCTGCGAATCACGCAGTAGCAAGATAGTGGCAACTTGAGGTGCGTAATTTATAGTAATTCTCATATAGATTTAAAGAGTTGATTCCATATCCCGGACAAATAGTCGTGGCCCGGCGTGCGGTAACTCGATGTGTCTGCGGCTAAATTCCGTCGCCCATGCCTCGTTTACAGGACAGCCCCTGTGTCTGTCGTGCCTTGCGACGGGCCGCAACCACTGGCCGGAACCCTGCATGAATCGTCCCCGCCCCGCCCGTCGCGCGCTGTTTGCCGCCCTCTGTCTGATTCCCGTGATCGCCGTCGCTGCCTGGCAAGTCTTGCCACCCGGTCGCGACGCCGTTGCCACTGTGCAGGTCAGCCGCGGCGATATCGAAAACAGCGTGACAGCGCTCGGCACCTTGCAGCCGCGCCGCTATGTGGATGTCGGCGCACAGGCTTCGGGGCAGATTCAGAAGATTCACGTCGAGGCCGGCGATACGGTCAAGGAAGGCCAGTTGCTGGTTGAAATCGACCCGTCGACACAGAAAGCCAAGCTCGATGCCGGGCGTTTTTCCATCGAAAACCTCAAGGCGCAGTTGCAGGAGCAACGTGCCCAGCACGATCTGGCGCAGCAGAAATACCAGCGCCAGCAGAAACTCGCCGCCGGTGGCGCCACCCGCGAAGAAGACGTGCAGACCGCGCGCGCCGAGGTCCGCGCAACCCAGGCGCGGATCGACATGTTCCAGGCGCAGATCCGTCAGGCCCAGGCCAGCCTGCGCAGCGACGAGGCCGAACTCGGTTACACGCGCATCTACGCGCCGATGAGCGGCACCGTGGTCGCCGTCGGGGCGCGCGAAGGCCAGACCCTCAACGCGCAACAACAGACCCCGCTGATCCTGCGCATCGCCCGGCTGTCGCCGATGACGGTGTGGGCCGAGGTTTCAGAGGCCGACATCGGCCACGTCAAACCGGGCATGACCGCCTACTTCACCACGCTCAGCGGCGGCACTCGGCGCTGGAGCAGCACCGTGCGGCAGATCCTGCCGGTGCCGCCGCGTCCGCTTGAACAGAATCAGGGCGGCAGTCCTACCAGCGGCCGCAGCGGCAGCGAACGCGTGGTTCTTTATACCGTGCTGCTCGACGTCGACAACGCCGATCACAGCCTGATGACCGACATGACCGCCCAGGTGTTCTTTGTCGCCGAACAGGCGCAAGACACTTTGACCGTGCCGACTGCCACCCTGCAACCGGGCTCGCGTCCGCAGTGGCAGCGAGCGCAGATCGTCGCTGCCAACGGTGATATTCAAACGCGGGAAGTGCGCACCGGCATCAGCGATCGCCTGCGCACCCAGGTGCTGGAAGGTCTGGCCGAGGGCGAGCATGTTCTCAGCGCGCCGGCCGCTGGTCATGGAGGCTGAATGCACACGCCCCTGATCGACCTGAGGCAGATCCGCAAAGCCTACGGCGGTGATGACAGCCCGCTGGTGGAAGTGCTGCGCGGGATCGATCTGTCGATCCACGCCGGCGAGTTCGTTGCCATCGTCGGCGCCTCCGGTTCGGGCAAATCGACGCTGATGAACATCCTCGGTTGCCTCGACCGCCCCACCAGCGGCGAGTATCTGTTCGCCGGGGAAAATGTCGCGCAGCTGGACAGCGATGAACTGGCCTGGCTGCGCCGCGAAGCCTTCGGGTTTGTCTTTCAGGGCTATCACCTGATCCCGTCCGGCTCGGCCCAGGAAAACGTCGAGATGCCAGCGATCTATGCCGGCACCCCGGCCGCCGAGCGGCATGCCCGAGCTCACGCACTGCTGGAACGTCTCGGCCTCGGCACTCGCACCGGCAACCGTCCGCACCAACTTTCCGGCGGTCAGCAACAGCGAGTGTCGATTGCCCGTGCGCTGATGAACGGCGGCCATATCATCCTCGCCGACGAGCCGACCGGCGCCCTCGACAGCCACAGCGGCGCCGAGGTCATGAGCCTGCTCGACGAACTCGCCGATCAAGGCCATGTGGTGATCCTCATCACCCACGACCGCGAAGTGGCGCAACGGGCCAAACGCATCATCGAAATCCGTGACGGCCTGATCATCAGTGACAGCGCCGAGCACGCCTGCGCGCCGCCTGTGGCCAATCCCGGCGCGTTGCAAGCGGTCGACCTGCGCCAGCGCCTGAGCAACGGCAGCAGCCAGACCGGCGCCTGGAAAGGTGAACTGCTCGACGCTGTACAAGCGGCGTGGCGGGTGATGTGGATCAACCGCTTTCGCACGGCGCTGACCCTGCTGGGCATCGTCATTGGCGTGGCCTCGGTGGTGGTCATGCTCGCCGTCGGCGAAGGCAGCAAGCGTCAGGTCATGGCGCAAATGGGTGCGTTCGGCTCGAACATCATTTACCTCAGCGGCTCGGCGCCGAACCCGCGCACGCCGGAGGGCATCATCACCCTCGACGACGTCGCCGAACTGTCCGCCCTGCCTCAGGTGGAACGAATCATGCCGGTCAACGGCTCGACCGCTGGGGTGCGCTTTGGCAATGCTGACCACAGCAGTTACGTCGGTGGCAATGACACCAACTTTCCGCAGATTTTCAACTGGCCGGTGATCCAGGGCAGTTACTTCACCCAGGCCGACGAGGACAGCGCCGCCGCCGTCGCGGTGATCGGCACCAAGGTCCGCGACAAATTGCTCAAGGATGTCGCCGACCCCATCGGCCAATACATCCTCATCGAAAACGTGCCGTTCCAGATCCTCGGCGTGCTTGCCGAAAAAGGCGCCAGCTCCGGCGACTCCGATAGCGACAACCGCATCGCCGTGCCCTATTCGGCGGCGAGCACGCGACTGTTCGGCAGCCGCAATCCGCAATACGTGGTGATTGCCGCCAAGGACGCGCGCAAGGTCAAGGACGCCGAACAGGCCATCGAGCAGGCGATGTTGCGCCGGCACCACGGCAAGAAGGATTTCGAGCTGACCAACAATGCCGCGATGATCCAGGCCGAAGCGCGCACGCAAGGCACGCTGTCGCTGATGCTGGGGGCAATTGCGGCGATTTCCCTGCTGGTCGGCGGTATCGGCGTGATGAACATCATGCTCATGACGGTACGCGAACGTACCCGCGAGATCGGTATTCGCATGGCCACCGGCGCCCGTCAGCGCGACATCCTCCGTCAGTTTCTCACTGAAGCGCTGATGCTTTCGGTGGTCGGCGGAATTGCCGGCATCGGCCTGGCGCTGCTGGTTGGCGGCGTGTTGTTGCTCAGCGGCGTGGCGATTGCCTTTCAAGCGCTGGCGGTGATCGGTGCGTTTGCCTGTGCGCTGGTCACCGGCGTCATTTTCGGCTTTATGCCGGCCCGCAAAGCTGCCCGGCTTGACCCGGTCACGGCCCTTACCAGTGAATGATCGACCTATGAAAGTGCGACTGACGTTCCTCGCCGCCAGCCTGTTGCTGGCGGCCTGCAGCAGCCCGGCGCCGCGCCTCGACAGCGGCGTGCAGCCACCGAGCGCGTGGCAGTCCGCCGACATCCCCGGCGCGCTGCAGAGCAATCGGCAATGGTGGACGCAATTCGGCAGCCCCGAGCTGGAGCGGCTGGTGGAACAGGCGCGGCTGGGCAGCTACGACCTCGCCGCCGCCGTGGCGCGAGCCAGACAGGCCGAGGCCAGCGCAACCATCGCCGGCGCCCCGCTGCTGCCCGAGCTCAAGGCCGGTTTGAATGCCAACCGGCAGAAACTGATCCACGGCAAGGGCTACAGCCAATTGGATGTCAGCCCGGAGAATCGTTCGCTGGACTATTACGATGCCGAGCTCAGCGCCAGTTACGAAATCGATTTCTGGGGCGGCAAGCGTGCCGCCCGCGACAGTGCCGTGTTCGGCGTGCAGGCCAGCGAGTTCGACCGCGCCACCGTCGAGTTGACCTTGCTCAGCGGCGTCGCCAACAGTTACACCCAGGCCCTGGCATTGCGTGAGCAGGCGCGCATTGCCGAACTCAATCTGAAAAATGCGCAGAATGTGCTGCATCTGGTGCAGACCCGTTTCGACGCTGGCAGCGCCACCGCGCTGGAACTGGCCCAGCAGAAAAGCCTGGTGGCCGAACAACAGCGTCGCCTGCCGCTGGTGCAACAACAGGCCCGCGAAGCACTGATCAGCCTCGCCGCCCTGCTCGGCCAACCGGTGCAAGCGTTGCCGTTGCCCGAGCAATCCTTCGCCCAATTGCACTGGCCGGACATCGCCAGCGGCGTGCCGAGCGACTTGCTCAGTCGGCGTCCAGACATTGCCAGCGCCGAGGCCAAGCTCGCCGCAGCCCAGGCTGATGTCACCGTCGCCCGCGCCGCGATGCTGCCGAAAATCACCCTGACCGCCAGTCTCGGCAGCGGCGCTGATCTGGCCGCCGATTTGCTGCGCACGACGTTCTACAACCTGTCCTCGGGGCTGACCGCGCCGATCTTCAACAACGGCCGCCTCAGCGCCGAACGCGACAAGGCCAAGGCGCGGCAGGACGAATTGCTGGAGACCTATCGCGGGGCAATCACCAACGGCTTCGCCGACGTCGAAAAAGCCCTCAGCAGCATTCGTGGCCTCGACGAACAACGGCAATGGCAAAGCGAAGAACTGAGCCAGGCACAAACCGCCTTCGACATCGCCCAGAGTCGCTACCAGGCCGGCGCCGAAGACCTGCTCACCGTCCTGCAAACCCAGCGCACGCTGTATGCGGCGCAAGACCTCAACGTGCAACTGCGCCTGTCGCGGTTGCAGGCGAGCATCGCCTTGTACAAAGCGCTGGGGGGTGGCTGGGAGGTGATCTGACAGAGATGCGTCGAATGGACTGACGCCTTCGCGAGCAGGCTCACTCCCACAAATGGAATTCGGTTTGGACCGAAATCTCCGCCACGACCAATGCCCATGTGGGAGCGAGCTTGCTCGCGAAGGGGTCCTGTCAGGCACTGATGCATCTGGATGACACACCGCATTCGCGAGCAGGCTCACTCCCACAAATGGAATTCGGTTTGGACCGAAATCTCCGCCACGACCAATGCCCATGTGGGAGCGAGCTTGCTCGCGAAGGGGTCCTGTCAGGCACTGATGCATCTGGATGACACACCGCATTCGCGAGCAGGCTCACTCCCACAAATGGAATTCGGTTTGGA
>NZ_RCOD01000024.1:0-10808 GCF_004307505.1 Pseudomonas sp. Sample_11 | reverse complement strand
ATGACACACCGCATTCGCGAGCAGGCTCACTCCCACAAATGGAATTCGGTTTGGACCGAAATCTCCGCCACGACCAATGCCCATGTGGGAGCGAGCTTGCTCGCGAAGGGGTCCTGTCAGGCACTGATGCATCTGAATGAAACTCCGCATTCGCGAGCAGGCTCACTCCCACAAATGGAATTCGGTCTGGACAGAAATCTTCGGCACGAACAAGACCCATGTGGGAGCGAGCTTGCTCGCGAAGAGGTCCTGTCAGGCACTGATGCATCTGAATGACACACCGCATTCGCGAGCAGGCTCACTCCCACAAATGGAATTCGGTTTGGACCGAAATCTCCGCCACGACCAATGCCCATGTGGGAGCGAGCTTGCTCGCGAAGGGGTCCTGTCAGGCACTGATGCATCTGAATGAAACTCCGCATTCGCGAGCAGGCTCGCTCCTACATGGGATTGCGACCAATTCAGAGAGAGTGTGTGTTTGAACCAATCTAGAGCTGTCGGCCCTTGACCTTCAGATGCCGCGCATACCAGGGGCGCTGTGGCACTTTGCGGAACAGCTCGGTCATGTTGTCTTCGTCGCCGAAGGTGATACGCAGCGCCAGTTTCATGGTTTCCGGATCCATCTCCACGGAGCGCCCGACTTGCAGGCCGGGCACGGTGCTGCAGCCGTGGGTGTCGGGGCCGAGCCAGGGGTCGGCGACTTCCACCCAGCGCCCCGGTGCAAACCATGGCACGCCGTTGACTTCCAGACGGCTCACTTCGCCCGGGTGAAAACGTTCATGGGCGCGGAACCAGTCTTCCAGGCGATCATCGATCCAACCATGAAAGCGCCAGAACACCGGGTTCACATGGGAGGAAAACGGATCACCGAGAAAGTCGTTTTCCGGCGCATACCAGCGCGCAGCGAAGTCCGCCTGATCCCGCGCCATCGGCACTGGAATGTCATTGGATGGGTCACGCGCCACCGAAGCCCAGCGCATGTGCAGCCAGTCGTGCAGGCCCAGTTCGACTTCCGAACCGAACTGGCCAAGGGTCAATTTCGACAAATAACGCGGATCACGGTACTGCGATTCCCAGACCAGGAAATTGCTCTGGAAAGTCTCCGCCGCTTTGATGTCGCTGACCCATTTGGTGTACTCGTCATCACCTTCGGCCAGCCAGGTCGGCGGCAGTGAGTTGCCGTCGTGGTTGTCGAAGTAACGGGCGAAACCCTGCCGGTCACGTTCCAGCTCAGGCTGCGGCTGCGGGAACGCCGGCCAGGAAGGCAAATCCTGCATCGAACGGGCGATGCCTAGCATGTGCCGATGCATAAAGAAAAAGTCCACGCCCGAGCCATTGCGATCCTTGCTTGGCCCACGGGCGTCGCGTTCCTTGTCACGTGGCCCGGGCTGCCAGCCGATGCCGCGCAGCGCTTCGCGTTTTTTCTCCGAGAGCTTGTGCCACTTGTCGCGGGTGGCGTGCCAGAGCTGGTGGAACAAACGATGTTCGGGCGCCACCAGCCAGGCCAACAGTTGCGGATTAAGCCCAGTGCGTTCACGGGCCTCGGGAAAACGCCGCTTGATAGCGATGAACTGATTGTCCAGCTCGGGCAAGGCCAACGGCCGGTCCAGGCGCAGCACTTGCCCGGTGAACGTGGCGCTGCCGGCATTGCCGAACGCCGCCCAGACTTCATCCAGTTTGACTTTGAATTCATACACCGGCGGCGCAAGTGGCGCATCGGTGCGCAGCAGGCGCCAATACATCTCGGCGCCGTTGCCCGTTGCCAGATCGCCAATTACTTGATAACGCACAGGCCCTTCGGCACGCAGATTCGCTCCGGTGTCGAGATAACCACGCAGGCCGCGCCCACGATGAGCGATGTCGAGAAACAGTTCCAGACCTTGCGCAGGCAGACCATCAAGCCCCGCCGCCGCACCGGTAAACCGAATGTCCCAGACCCCACGCAAATTGTCCGCCAGCTGTTGCCCGGCGGTGTCCGCCAGATCGACCGTGGCCTCGCCCGGGGTGATCGGAAACTCCTCGCGAGTCAGTTCACGATGTGCATAAAAAGCGGCAGGCAGCGCGGCGCCCGTGAGTGCCATGCCCGCCATGAACCAGCGTCGAGAGATCGTCATTGCCCTACCTGTGTCAGCCATGAAGCAGGCTTTATCCAAGCTAGAACGTTTGCTCGGCGGGGAAATTTACGCTGCCGGCAAACATCACCCGCGCCGCTGCCGGGCATTTGTAACACACACCTAAATTAGCCGTGCAGCCACTCGTTCTTCCCAGATAGCAAAGGCCCCTGCGCCTGTACCTCGACGGCGAACCTGAATGAGATGGCAATGACAAAACCGCGTTGGAAAAAGGCTCTATTCATCGGCCTGCCGCTGGCCCTGGCGATCAGTGCCGGCGCAGGATTTCTGGCCTGGGATTACTGGAACAACCCCGGCTACCCGGTGAAGGTGATGAAACAGGCGACTGAGTTGCAGGATCGCCTGCTGTCGTTCGACAGCCACATCACCGTGCCGCTGAGTTTCGGCAGCCACGACCACGAAGCCGACAAGGATGGCTCGGGCCAGTTCGACCTGGTCAAGGCCAACCGTGGGCGTTTGTCCGGCGCCGCGCTGACGGTGTTCGGCTGGCCGGAAATGTGGAACGGCCCGAACGCCCCGCACCGTCCCACCGAGGGTTTTGTCGAAGAAGCGCGCAATCAGCAGGAGGTGCGCTACAAGATCATTTCCGGGATCGTCCGCGACTTCCCCAATCAGGCCGGCATCGCCTACACGCCGGATGATTTCCGCCGCCTGCACGGCGAAGGCAAGTTTGCGATTTTCATCAGCATGCTCAACGCCTACCCGCTGGGCAATGACCTGAGCAAACTCGACCTGTGGGCCGGGCGCGGCATGCGCATGTTCGGTTTCAGTTACATCGGCAACAACAGCTGGGCCGACTCGTCGCGGCCGCTACCGTTTTTCAATGATTCGCCCGACGCCCTCGATGGCCTGTCGGACATCGGTAAACAAGCGGTGCAGCGCTTGAACGATCTGGGCGTGATCATCGACGTTTCGCAGATGTCGACCAAGGCCCTCGAGCAAGTCGCCGAACTGAGCCGTACACCGCTGGTGGCCTCGCACTCGGCGCCCCGGGCGGCGGTGGATATCCCGCGCAACCTCAGCGACAAAGAGCTGCAACTGATCAAGAACAGTGGCGGCGTGGTGCAGGTCGTCGCCTTCTCGCAGTACCTGAAACCGCTGACCCAGGGCACGCAGGACAAACTCAATGCGTTGCGTGCGCGCTTCGATCTGCCGCCACTGCCCAACCTGGCGATGGCACTGATGCCCGGCGATCCGATCATCACCGCCTGGTCGGAACAGAAGCTCGGCCAGTACGCCAGCGGCCTCTACGCGATCCTCGAAGAAGAACCGAAAGCCACTCTCAAGGACTTCGGCGACGCCATCGATTACACGGTACGCAAGATCGGTATCGACCACGTCGGCATTGCTTCGGATTTCAACGACGGCGGCGGCATCAAGGGCTGGGAAAACGTCGGCGAGATTCGCAACGTCACCGCCGAACTGCTGCAGCGCGGCTACTCCGAAGCGGATATCGCCAAGCTCTGGGGCGGCAACTTCATGCGCGTCTGGGATCAGGTGCAAAAAGCCGCGAAACCGGCGCTGGCGGCACGCCAGGAGGTGGCCCGGCCATGACCGATCGTCGCACTTTTCTCAAGCAGGCCGGCCTGCTCGCCGCCGCCCTGCCCCTGGGCGCCAGCCTGAGTGCTCCGGCGGCCATCGCTGCCGTGCCGACTGCGTCGCGAGACAAATGGGTGCAGTTGCGTCAGTTGTTCGAGCAGGATCCCCAAGCGATTCACTTCGCCAATTTCCTCGTCACCTCGCACCCCAAACCGGTGCGTGAAGCGATCGAACGCCATCGCGCGGCGCTGGATGTGAATCCGGGTCTGGCGATGGATTGGGATCTGGGCGTCACCGAGAAGCGCGAAGAAAACGTGCGCCACTGGGCCGGCCAGTATCTGCAAGCCAAACCGGCGCAAATCGCCCTGACCGGCAGCACCACCGAAGGCCTGGCGATGATCTACGGCAGCGTGCAGGTGCGCGCGGATCAGGAAATTCTCACCACGGTTCACGAGCATTATTCGACGCGCAACATCCTCGATTTCCGCAGCCGGCGCGACGGCACGCGCGTGCGCAAACTCAAGCTGTTCGAAACCCCGCAGAGCATTTCGCTGGATCAGGTGCTCGACACGATCAATCGCAATATCCGCCCCGAGACCCGCGTACTGGGCATGACCTGGGTGCATTCGGGCAGCGGCGTGAAGCTGCCGATCCGCGAAATCTCGCAATTGGTCGACGAGCACAACCGCCAGCGTGCCGATCAGGATCGGCTGATCTACGTGGTCGATGGCGTGCACGGTTTTGGCGTCGACGACTTGAGTTTTCCGCAGATGAACTGCGACTTTTTCATCGCCGGCACGCACAAGTGGATGTTCGGCCCGCGCGGCACCGGCATCGTCTGCAGCCGTACCGAAGAACTGAAATACGTCAGCCCCAGCGTGCCGACCTTCTCCGAGGCCACGGCGTTCTCGACCATCATGACCCCGGGCGGCTACCACGCTTTCGAGCATCGCTGGGCGCTGGACGAAGCCTTCAAGTTGCACCTGCAGCTGGGCAAGGCCGAGGTGCAGACGCGCATTCATCAGCTCAACAGTTACCTCAAGCAACGCTTGCAAGAGCACCGCAATATCGAGTTGGTGACCCCGCTCGACTCGCAGTTCTCCGCCGGCTTCACCTTCTTCCGGATCAAGGGCCAGGACAGCGATGAAGTGGCGGCCTGGCTGATGCTGAACCGGGTGATCTGCGACGCGGTCAGCCGCGACGTCGGGCCGGTGATTCGCACCGCACCGGGCTTGCTCAACAGCGAAGCCGAAGTGGATCGCTTCATGGACATCCTCGGCACCAAGCTGCGTGCCTGACCCTCGACTGCCGTTTTCCTTTCAAAGAGACGACCCATGAAAAAGCCTCACGCGTCACTCCTCTCCAAAGCCCTGCCCGCACTGGCGCTGAGCGCCCTCTGCGGCGCATTGATGCCCGGCACCGCGCAGGCGGCGACAGCACCCGCTGCGGGCAAAGTGTTCAAGGATTGCAAGGACTGCCCGGAAATGGTCGTGCTGCCGACCGGCAGCTACACCATGGGCACGCCGGATGATGAAGTCGGCCGGCAGCCCGACGAAGGCCCGCTGCACACCGTGACCTTCAGCAAACCGTTCGCTATCAGCCGCTCGCAGGTGCTGGTGGGCGAATGGGACGCCTACGTGCGCGAGACCGGCAACAAGCCCTACGACTTCGATGATCGCCCGGGCCGCCGTTGCACCGCCGGCAAGCCGGAATTCAAACAGACGCCCCGCGACCCGGCGGTGTGCATGAACGTCGCCGAAGCCCAGGGCTACATCGACTGGCTGTCGAAAAAGACCGGCCACGCCTATCGCCTGCAAAGCGAATCGATCCGCGAATACGCCGCCCGTGGCGGCAGCGCCGGGCCTTTCCCCTTCCCGTTCGATGAGGGCAAGGACTACCAGATTTCCAAGCACGCCAACACCTACGGCGCGGCCGACGGCTACAACTTCACCTCGCCGGCCGGCACCTTCCCGGCCAATGCGTTTGGCGTGTTCGACGCCCACGGCAACGTCTACGAATGGACCGCCGACTGCTACCACCCGGACTACTCCGGCGTGCCCGCCGACGGTCACCCATGGACCCAGGAAAACTGCGAACGCCAGGTCATGCGCGGCAACGACTGGGGCGAAGCGCCGATCTTCTCGCGCTCGGGCAACCGCAACAGCAGCTGGCCGACCAGCAAGGGCGACTGGCTGGGCTTTCGCGTAGTACGCGACCTCTGACCCCGCCCTCGACGAGCGCAGCCACGCCTGCGCTCGGTTAAAGAAACTCCGCGACCATTCGTTTTCCTTAAGTACCGGCACTCCCTCCGCATCGAAGCAGGAATCCTCCATGACCAAGCCTACGCGTGGGGCGATCAACGAATTGTTCGCCCTGCTCAAGCCCTTCCGCCTGATCGTCTCGGCGTCCATCGTGCTCGGCATGCTCGGCGGCCTGAGCGTCACCGTGCTGCTGGCGACCATCAACAACGCCCTGCATTCCGATGACGGCCTGACCCGCACCGTGGTGATGATCTTCGCCGGCCTGTGTGCCCTGGCCCTGCTGACCACGATCCTGTCGGACATCGGCACCAACTACGTCGGCCAGCACATCATCGCCAAACTGCGCAAAGAGCTGGGGGAGAAAGTCCTGTCGGCGCCGATCGACCAGATCGAACGCTATCGCAGCCATCGCCTGATTCCGGTGCTGACCCACGACGTCGACACCATCAGCGACTTCGCCTTCGCCTTCGCGCCGCTGGCGATTTCCATGACCGTAACCCTTGGCTGCCTCGGCTACCTGGCCATGCTGTCGTGGCCGATGTTTCTGATGATGCTGGTGGCCATCGCCATCGGCACCACCATCCAGGCGATTGCGCGGGCCAAAGGCATGCGCGGTTTCTACGCCGCGCGCGATTCCGAAGACGAACTGCAGAAGCACTACAACGCAATTGCCGAAGGCGCCAAGGAACTGCGTATCCACCGGCCGCGTCGCCAGCGCATGTTCGTCGCCGGCATTCAGAAAACCGCCGAGAAAATCTGCGACACCCAGATCAGATCGATCAACACCTTCGTCATCGCCAAGTCGTTTGGCTCGATGCTGTTCTTCGTGGTCATCGGCATGGCCTTGGCCCTGCAATCGCTGTGGCCGAGTGCCGACAAAGCGGTGATGAGCGGTTTCGTTCTGGTGCTGCTGTACATGAAGGGGCCGCTGGAACACCTGATCAGCACCCTGCCAATCATCAGCCGCGCACAGATTGCCTTCCGCCGCATCGCCGAGCTGAGTGAACAGTTCTCTTCACCGGAACCACACCTGTTGCTGCAGGATAAGGGCAGCAAGCCGGCCGCCGTCAACAGCCTGGAACTGCGCAACGTGCGCTACGCCTTCCCTCCCGTGGAAGGCAGCGAACCGTTCCGCCTCGGGCCGGTGAACCTTCGTATCGAACAGGGCGACATCGTGTTCATCGTCGGTGAGAACGGCTGCGGCAAAACCACGCTGATCAAACTGTTGCTGGGGCTGTATGCGCCGACCGAGGGCGAAATTCGCGTTAACGACAAGCCGATCACTGCGGTCAACCGCGACGATTACCGGCAGAACTTCACGACGATCTTCGCCGACTACTACCTGTTCGATGACTTGATCCAGGGCGATCGTGAAGTGCCGCAGGATGCCACCCGCTACCTCGAACGTCTGGAGATCGCGCACAAGGTCAGCGTGCGCGACGGCGCCTTCAGCACCACCGACCTGTCCACCGGTCAGCGCAAACGCCTGGCACTGGTCAACGCCTGGCTCGAAGAGCGCCCGGTGCTGGTGTTCGATGAATGGGCGGCGGATCAGGACCCGACGTTCCGGCGGATTTTCTATACCGAGCTGCTGCCCGACCTCAAGCGCCTGGGCAAAACCATCATCGTGATTTCCCACGACGACCGTTACTTCGACGTCGCCGACCAACTGGTGCGCATGGAGGCCGGCAAGGTCAGAAGCGAACTGCAAACCGCTTGATCGAGGCAGCCGCGACCGGGCCGGAGAAAAAACTTTTCCGGTTTGCCGCGGCTTCCTCGTCTTAATGAGATGAATAAGAACCATTAACAACTATACCTGCCAAGGTCTTAACCTCATGTCCGCATCCCGTTTCATGCTTCGCCCTCTGACTCGAGCCCTGCAGATGCACGGCGCGACCCGCACACGCCTGGCCGGTAGCGGCCTGGGTCTGGCACTGACTCTCACGGCAGCGCCGTATGTCCAGGCCCAGGAATGGACCCTGAACATTCCGGCCCAACCGCTGGCCCAGGCCCTGCAGACCCTCGGTCAGCAGACCAGCCTGCAAATCGTCTACAGCCCGGAAAGCCTGCAAGGCCTGCGCTCCAGCGCCCTCAACGGCCGCTATCAGGATGACGAGTCGCTCAAGGCCATGCTCAGCGGCACCGGCATTCGCTATCAGCGTGACGGCAACACCGTCACCGTGCTCGGCCCGGCCACCGGCGGCAGCGCGATGGAACTGGCGCCGACCAACGTCAACGCCAACCGCCTCGGCGCCACCACCGAAGGCAGCAACTCCTACACCACCGGCGGCGTGACCATCGGCAAGGGCGTGCACTCGCTCAAGGAAACGCCGCAGTCGGTCACGGTGATGACCCGCAAGATGCTTGATGACCAGAACCTCAACACCATCGAACAGGTGATGGAGAAGACCCCGGGCATCACCGTCTACGACTCGCCAATGGGCGGCAAGTATTTCTACTCGCGCGGTTTCCGCATGACCGGCCAGTACCAGTACGACGGCGTGCCGCTGGACATCGGCAGCAGCTACGTGCAGGCGGACAGCTTCAACAGCGACATGGCCATCTATGACCGCGTGGAAATCCTCCGCGGCGCGGCCGGCATGATGAAGGGCGCGGGCGGCACCGCCGGCGGCGTCAACTTCGTGCGCAAGCGCGGCCAGGACACCCCGCACACACAGCTGTCGCTGTCGGCCGGGACTTGGGACAACTATCGCGGCCAGGTCGACACCGGCGGCCCGCTGAACGACGCCGGCACTGTCCGTGGCCGCGCCGTGGTGACCCAGCAGACCCGTAAGTATTTCTACGACGTGGCTGAACGCCGCGATCAGATCTACTACGGCGCCCTGGACTTCGACCTCAGCCCCGACACCACCCTCGGTCTGGGCATGGCCTATGAAGACGTCGACGCCACCCCGTGCTGGGGCGGCCTGCCGCGCTACGCCGACGGCTCCGACCTGCACCTGAAACGCTCCACCTGCCTGAACACCTCGTGGAACAACCAGCGCAGCAAACGCGCCACCTACTTCGCCGACGTCAAACACCAGTTCAACGACGACTGGTCGCTGAAAGTCGCCGGCGTGTACTCGCGCAACACTCAGGACATGGAATATTCCTTCCCGAGCGGCACAGTGCCCTTGGGCGCCACCGCCACCAACACGCTGATGCTTGGCAGTACCTATGACTACGATCAGCGCGACTACGGTTTCGATGCCTACGTCGACGGCAAATTCGACGCCTTCGGCCAGCAGCACGAACTGATCGTCGGTGCCAACGCCAGCCGTTCGCACAAGGACGACTTCTACGCGGTGGCGGCATTGCCACAGCGCCAGAACGTATTCAACCCGAACCACAACATCCCGCAGCCGGATGAAAGCTACTACCTGGCCAACGCTTCCCGTGGCGGCCCGGTGGACATGCACATCAAGCAATACGGCGCCTACTCGATCGCCCGCCTGAAACTCGCCGACCCGATGACCCTGGTACTCGGCAGCCGGGTCAGCTGGTACAAATCCGACACCGACTCGGTGCAGTACTTCCGCGGTGAAGGCACCGAGGTCAACACCCAATCCACCGAAACCGGCCAGGTCACGCCGTTCGCCGGCCTGCTCTACGACCTCAACGACAACCTGACCGCCTACGCCAGCTACACCGACATCTTCACCCCGCAAGGCTCGTACAAAACCATCGACGGCAGCACGCTCAAGCCGCTGATTGGCCAGAGCTACGAGCTGGGGATCAAGGGTGAGTGGTACGACGGTCGTCTGAACACCACGTTCAACCTGTTCCGCACCATCCAGAAAGACGCGGCCCAGGATGACCTGCGGTGCGAAGACAGCTCCTGCCAGATCAACTCCGGCAAGGTCCGCGCCCAGGGCTTTGAAGCTGAAGTCAGCGGTGAAGTGATCGACCGCCTGCAATTGCTGGCCGGTTATACCTACACCCAGACCAAAGTACTGGAAGACGCCGATGCTACTCAGGATGGCGCGGTCTACAACTCCTACGTGCCGCGTCACCTGTTGCGCGTCTGGGGTGATTACGCCCTGAGCGGGCCGCTGGATCGTGTGACGATTGGTGCGGGTGTCAATGCGCAGACAGGTACCTACCGCGTTTCGCCCCTGGGCGGGGACAATGTCGACGGCGCGGGTTATGCGGTCTGGAACGGTCGCATTGGTTATCGGATCGATGACACCTGGTCGGTGGCGTTGAACGGCAATAACCTGTTCGACAAGCGTTATTACGCGACCATTGGTACCGAGGGGTTCGGTAACTTCTACGGGGATCCGCGCAATTTTGTGATGTCGGTGAAGGCTGATTTCTGATTGGTCTGATGTTGTTTAGAAGCCCCGCTTTGGCGGGGCTTTTTGATTTTTGGGATTGGGGGCATATCCGTTGTTGCGGGTGCTGCCGCTGGCGGTTTCGCTCTTACAGCGAGTCCCTTTTTCAAACGCCGGAGTGCCGGCCCAGCAAAAAGGAACCAAAAGGCTTTGCCCCGGCGTACGGCCCGCTCGCTAAAGCTCGGGGCTCCTTCGTTACGGGACCGATCCGGGCGCAGCGGCTACGGTTTGCTTCGCTGCACCTCCTTCCGCTGTGTACGACTGCGTCGTACGGTCGCTGCGCCCCCACCCCCGGATCGATCCCATAACGAAGCCTGCCGAAGGGGCAAAAGATCAAGAGCCGGATCAAAAGCCAAAGCCAAAGCCAGATCAAAAGATCGCAGCCTTCGGCGGCTCCTACAGTTGGATCAGGTGCGGGCATAGAGAAATCGGTCGGCTGTCAGGCCGCCTTCGCGAGCAGGCTCGCTCCCACAAAAAGCAAAAAGCCAAGCAGCGCAGCTGCCCGCGGCGAAGCCGCCCCACTCAACAATGAGCGCAAGCTC